>JAAYQM010000083.1 GCA_012519315.1 Clostridiales bacterium
TGCGATCGTCCGTATTCGGTTGACGAGCTTGCCCGGGAGCTGTGCGGCAGGCATAACATCAGCATCAGCTCAATATACCGTAATGTTAATAAAATGGTCAAGGAGGGCTCCCTTGCAAAGCTCTCACAAAACAACAGCCGAAAGTTTTTATATCAGTATATCGGCGCCCGTGCCTGTCATGAGCACCTGCACCTGAAATGTCAGCGGTGCGGTCGTTTGTTTCACATGGACGACAGGTCGATGGAGGGGATTCTGAAGACGGTTATGAAGGCGAATAATTTCAGCATAAACCGGGAAAAAACCGTGCTGTACGGAGACTGTCAGGATTGCCGCCTGTAGAGTCAACCGAGGGTTGTCCCTGGAGCTTTATTGAATATATTGTGGAAATTTGAGGTAAACATTATGAAAAGGACTATCGTCAGTATTCTGGCAATCCTGATTCTATTGACAGGGCTTTCGGGCTGCTCATATGACCGTTCTCAACCGGAGGGGCAGGGGCTTAAGATTGTGTCCACGATTTTTCCGCCATATGACTGGATTCGTAATATTTTAGGGGAGATGGCGGGGGAGACCGAGCTTAGCTACCTGTTTGACATGGGTGTTGATTTGCACAGCTATCAGCCGTCAGCCGATGATATAATCAAAATTTCCACCTCTGATGTCTTTGTCTATGTCGGGGGAGAGTCCTCGGGGTGGGTCGAGGACGTGTTGAAGAATGCCCTCAATAAGAAAATGGTGGTTATCGATCTTATAGAGGTCTTGGGAGACGCCGTTAAGGAGGAGGAAATCAAGGAGGGCATGGATCATCATCACGAGGATGAGAGCCATCATCACGAGGACCATCATCACGACGGTGAGGTTGTCTGGGATGAGCACGTCTGGCTCTCCCTTAAAAATGCGCAGCGGATTGTCCCTTACCTTGCCGAGAGGCTGGGGGAGCTTGATTCGGACAACGGCGAGTATTATAAAAAGAATGCCGAGGATTATGTTAAAAGTCTTGATGCCCTTGACGCTCTTTACCGGCAGGAGGTGGAGACGGCGACCTTTGACACCTTGATTTTCGGGGACAGATTTCCCTTTCGCTATTTGTTGGACGACTATCAGCTTAACTATTATGCCGCCTTTTCGGGCTGTTCGGCTGAGACGGAGGCAAGCTTTGAGACAATTGTCTTTCTGGCAAACAAGCTTGATGAGCTTGGTCTTGGGTGCATCATGACGATAGAATCCTCAAATCAATCTG
This sequence comes from Clostridiales bacterium, assembly GCA_012519315.1. GTDB lineage: Bacteria > Bacillota > Clostridia > Oscillospirales > CAG-272 > JAAYQM01. The sequence goes on from JAAYQM010000083.1 coordinate 1,241, forward strand.
TTGCAAAGGCGGTGATCCGCGCCACAACCGGCAAGGATTACAAAATACTGACCCTTGATTCCTTGCAGTCGGTGACTGCGGCGGATATCAAGGCGGGGGTTACCTATCTTTCGATTATGGAAAGCAATCTGGAAATTTTGAAGGAAGTGTTGAATTAGGAAGGGGAAACATATGCCGCTGCTTACTTGCCAAAGTCTTTCCCTTGGTTATGAGGGCAAAACAATCATAGAAAACCTGTCCTTTTCGGTAAACTCAGGGGACTATTTATATATTATAGGAGAGAACGGCTCGGGGAAGAGCACCCTTTTCAAAACGGTTCTCCGGCTTATCCCTCCTGTTTCTGGTCGTGTGATAACCGGCGATGGTCTCAGCGATCGGGAGATCGGCTATCTGCCTCAGCAAACGATGGTGCAAAGGGACTTTCCCGCCTCGGTATCCGAGATTGTGCTGTCCGGGTGCCTTAACCGCTGCGGTATTCGCCCGTTCTACAGTAAGAGGGAGAGGGAAATTGCCCATCTGAATATGAAAAAACTTGGGATTTGCGATCTTGCAAAACGTTCCTATCGGGAGCTGTCCGGTGGGCAGCAGCAAAGGGTTTTGCTTGCCCGCGCCCTTTGCGCCACAAAAAAACTGCTCATGCTTGATGAGCCGGCGGCCGGACTTGATCCCAAGGGAAAGGCCGATCTATATCAATTTATCGAAAGGCTGAATTCGGAGGACGGGATTACTATTATAATGATCTCACACGATATAGAGCCTGCCGCAAAATATGCCAGCCATATTCTGCATATCGGTGGGGGAGGCCCACTGTTTTTCGGAACCAAAAAGGACTATGGGGCAAGCGGATTGTGGAAGATCTACGGCTGCAGAGAGGGAGGGGATATCTCATGGGCGTAATTATTGAGCGGCTCTCTTATTTTCAGTATCCTTTTGTCCGCTATGCCTTGATAGTGGGGGTGCTTGTCGCTCTCTCCGCCTCGCTGTTGGGGGTCCCCTTGGTGCTAAAGCGATATTCCTTTATCGGAGACGGACTATCCCATGTAGCCTTCGGGGCTATTGCGATTGCCACCGTTCTGAATCTGTCGAACAATCTTTTGCTCGTCGCTCCGGTGACGATTCTATTCGCCGTCCTTCTTCTGCGCATCGGTCAAAATGCTAAAATCAAGGGGGACGCGGCCATTGCCATGCTGGCGGTGGGCTCACTTGCTGTCGGATATCTGCTGATGAACGCATTTTCGGTTTCCTCAAACCTTTCGGGAGATGTTTGCACAACCCTGTTCGGCTCCACCTCCATTCTGACCCTCGACCGATTTGATGTTTACTTGTGCCTTTGGATGTCGGCGGCGGTGCTTGTTCTTTTCCTGCTTTTTTACAACAAAATTTTTGCTGTCACCTTTGATGAGGATTTTGCCCGGGCAACGGGAATCAGAGCCAATTTCTATAATCTTTTGATAGCCGTTGTGACCGCCGTTATTATCGTTCTTGCCATGAAGCTTGTGGGATCCCTTTTGATTTCCGCCCTTGTCGTTTTTCCTGCGCTTACGGCTATGCGGATTTTTACAAGCTTTAAATCGGTGATGATCTGCGCCGCCTTTGTGGCGGTGTCCTGTGCCGCATTGGGCATGCTTGCCGCGATAGTGGCGGGCACGCCGGTTGGCGCAACCATAGTTACGGCTAATATTGCGGCCTTCGGCGTCTTTAGTCTGTTAGGTTTGCTCTTTAGAAAAAAGGCCTAGAGAGGCGGGAATACAAGCTTTTTGTTTGTTTCCTTTGATTTGCCCTGTTCTTTTGTTTGGGATTGGTGCTATAAAAACTGCCGGATGGTGATGCTATGAATAAGAACCGACTCGGCCGCTTAACCGAATATCTGATCTCCCTTGTTTTTGTCCCGAAATGCGTGATTTGCAAAGAGCGCCTTGTACCGGGGGATGCTGTTTTTTGCTCGATTTGCCGAGGCAAATGGGAAAGCGCGAAAAGGGTTCGATGCCCCATCTGCGGCAAGGCGATGTACCTCTGCCTTTGCACTATAAATGTCATGTTAATGTATCAAGTGCAGGCACTGATAAAGCTGGGCTACTATCAGCCGAACGACCACGGTCAAATTGTCAATCAGGTGGTCTATCGAATCAAGCGCACAAACGACAGAAGGCTGAGCAAATTTCTGGTAGACCAGCTGGTGCAGGGGATAAGGCGAGCTTATGGCAACTGCGAGGGGTGGATTGTCACCTATGCGCCAAGACGTTCCACGGCAATAAAGCGCTATGGCTACGATCAGGCGGCGGTTCTTGCGAGGGGTATTGCCAGGACGATGTGCCTTGAGTGCAGACCGCTTTTGCAGGTTAGCAGGTACGCCAAAGAGCAGAAGGCGCTAAGCGTTATCGAGCGGATGAAAAATGCCGAGGTCAGCTTTTCGGTAGCTAGGAATGTGGAGATAGCCGGAAAGAACATATTGCTTGTTGACGATGTGACGACAAGCGGCGCCACCCTCGGCAGGTGCGCCCAATTGTTGAACTGGACAGATGTCAATATAGTAGACAGAAAAAAGTAAAAAAACATATCTAACTCATATTAAAACTCTCTTCTTTTTCATTTGGAGTAAGCATTTGATTTGCAGAATGTGGCCTTTGAGAGTTATAAAA
>JAAYQM010000084.1 GCA_012519315.1 Clostridiales bacterium
TATGCAAAAAAGGCACTCTCGGTTGATATGTCCCGGATATCTATGATGACTCTACCCGGCGCCGGGCAGACAAGCGAGGCGGGGACTGCTTTTTATGTCATGCATAGGTCGGCCGCCCTTAAAATGATTAATAAATATCTCAACATTTATGATCTGCTCATATCCGATTCAATCTTTGATAAAAACATTGTTTTTTGCAATTTGAATGATAATAATTTGAAATCACAATATTATAAAGATGTCGATTGGGATAAGGTTGTCACAGCCGATGAGCCTGAAATTGACATCCCTCTTCTTGGAGAATGATAAATATGAATGAAACAAACAAGCATAACGATGTGCAAAAGAAAGATGACGCTATTCGGGCGCTGGCCGAAAGAATAATATCTGTTTTGCACTCAAAGGGAGCAATTGACGTAAAACTGCTCCATGTGGAAAAAAGCTCGATAATCGCAGACTATTATGTTATTTGTACCGGAAGCTCTAGTACCCATATTCAGACCTTGGCAAACGAAGTGGAATATCAGATGACAAAGGCCGGCATAGCTCCTAACCATAGCGAGGGCAAAAATACGGCAGACTGGATTCTACTTGATTTCAGCTCGGTTATTCTACACGTGTTCAGCCTCAACGCCCGTGAGTTCTATAAGCTGGAAAAGCTGTGGAGCGAGGCTACCGATGTCGATATATCGCATCTTTTACCGGAACAGCAATCTTAGACCGTCCTTTACTCTGTCAATATTGTCGGAAATTTAAATTACTTTAGATAAGGATAGATTTATTTAAATAAATCGCGGAGCACTACATTGAAACACGAATTTAAAGAAATTGAACGAAAATGGCAAAATAAATGGGATGAGGCGAAGGCATTTGAGGTGAAAATTGATTACTCAAAGCCGAAATATTACGCCCTTGTAGAATTTCCTTATCCCTCTGGACAGGGACTTCATGTCGGGCATCCAAGACCATATACCGCACTTGACATCGTGTCAAGGAAAAAACGTATGCAGGGCTACAACGTCCTCTTTCCAATGGGGTGGGACGCATTTGGCTTGCCCACCGAGAACTACGCTATTCAACACAAAATACATCCTCGCATTGTTACCGAACAGAACATAATTCGCTTTAAACAGCAGCTTAAATCCCTGGGACTCTCCTTTGACTGGAGCAGAGAAATAAATACCACCGATCCCGATTATTATAAATGGACCCAGTGGATATTTCTTGAGCTGTTTAAGGCAGGTCTTGCCTACAAAAAAGAGATGGCTGTCAACTTCTGTACCTCCTGCAAGGTTGTGCTTGCAAACGAGGAGGTTGTGGGGGGCGTTTGCGAACGCTGCCACAGCGATGTTATCCGCAAGGTGAAGAGCCAATGGATGCTGAAGATTACCGAATATGCCGAGCCCTTGATCGATGATCTTGCCGAGCTTGATTTTATTGAGCGGGTCAAGACTCAGCAAATCAATTGGATCGGTCGTTCGGTAGGTGCGGAGGTTGATTTTACTACCAATGTCGGCGAAAAAATTCGGGTTTTCACCACTCGTCCTGACACCCTTTTTGGCGCTACTTATATGGTTATCGCGCCTGAACATGAACTGATCGACCGCCACAGGAACAAGCTTGTCAATTTTGATGAGGTGGCGGAGTATCGCGAGATTGCGGCGAGAAAGTCTGATTTTGAGCGCACCGAGATTGTAAAAGAAAAGACAGGAATTCGGCTTGACGGTATTCATGCAATCAATCCCCTGACAAATAAGCCGATACCGATTTTCATCTCCGATTATGTTCTTGCCAGCTACGGTACAGGCGCCATTATGGCTGTTCCCGCCCATGATACCCGTGACTGGGAGTTTGCAAAGAAGTTTGATCTTCCTATTGTTGAGGTTGTTAAGGGCGGAGACGTTCAAAAAGCCCCCTTTATCGATACCGAAACAGGGATTATGGTCAATTCTGATTTTCTCGACGGTCTTGAGGTTTCCGCTGCAAAGGAGAAGATTACCGAATATCTGATCGAAAAGGGTATAGGCGAGAAGAAGATCAACTATAAGCTCCGTGACTGGGTTTTCTCCCGTCAACGCTACTGGGGCGAGCCGATCCCCCTTGTTTTCTGCGAGGAGTGCGGTTGGGTGCCGGTGCCTGAGGAAGAACTTCCTCTCGTTCTGCCCGAGGTTGAATCCTATGAGCCGACCGATACCGGTGAATCCCCCCTTTCTAAGATAACAGATTGGGTTAATTGCACCTGTCCTAAATGCAAGGGCCCGGGCAAACGGGAGACCGATACCATGCCGCAATGGGCAGGCTCATCATGGTATTTTCTGCGCTACTGCGATCCTCATAATGACGAGGCTTTCGCCTCTCGTGAGGCACTGGAATACTGGATGCCTGTTGACTGGTACAACGGTGGTATGGAGCATACAACACTCCACCTGCTCTATTCCCGCTTCTGGTCTAAGTTTTTGCACGATCAGGGTTATCTTCGGGACAAGGAGCCATATCTTAAACGTACCTCCCACGGAATGATCCTTGGGGAAAACGGCGAAAAAATGTCAAAATCCCGCGGAAATGTGGTCAATCCCGATGATATCATTGCCGAATACGGCGCCGACACCATGCGCCTTTATGAGATGTTCATCGGAGATTTTGAAAAATCGGCTCCCTGGAATCCCCAGAGCATCAAAGGATGCAAGCGCTTCCTTGAGCGTGTTGCCAACCTGATGGATATGCGAAAGGGCAGGGGTATTACACAAAAGCTTGAAATCAAACTCCATAAAACCATAAAAAAGGTTACCGTCGATATTGACGAAATGAAGTTTAATACGGCTATCGCCGCCATGATGTCCTTTGTCAACGATGTCTATGAGGTCGGCTCTATAACCGATGAAGAGCTTTCTGTCTTTGTCAAACTCCTTTCCCCCTTTGCCCCTCATCTTGCTGAGGAAATCTGGGAAAGGCTGGGGAATGACACTCTCCTTTCTCTTGAGAGCTGGCCTTCTTATGATGAAGCGAAAACTGTGGACTCTACAGTGGAGGTAGCTGTACAGATTAACGGAAAGGTGCGCACTACCGTTACTCTCCCACTTGATTGCGGCAAGGATTTAGCTCTTTCGACTGCAAAATCCGATGAAAAAATTGCATTATTGATCAAGGACAAGACAATAGTTAAGGAAATTGTCATTCCAAATAAAATCATAAACATTGTTGTAAAATAACAAAACACAGCGTACCGACATCAAATTTATGTCGATACGCTGTATTTTTATATATATTCGATACCGGTCATCCAAATTTAGTTGGCATATCAAGAAAATTCAAGGTTTATTAATGGTGAAAAAGCACAAAATGATTATATAAAAAACATGAAAGGATACTGAATCATTGAAAAAAACATCAAGCCGTTTATTGCTTCTTACAATGATGGCTGTATTAATAATAGGTAATATTTTAGATATATCCGCCCTTAGCACAAAGCCCCTTGATTGGTATGCCAAAAGAACTAAGGACCATACACATCCCCCAATTGATAACGGGCTTAGAATAATTGAAAAATATAACGCTTATTATCTTGATAAAACAAAGAGTGATCCGAGTAGCGAAAAAGTCATATATCTCACCTTTGATGCCGGATATGAAAACGGCAACATTGCCAAGATTCTTGACACACTGCAAAAACACAATGCCCATGCAGCCTTTTTTATCCTCGGACATTTGATTACAAAAGAGACGGAACTTGTTCGGCGCATGGCTAACGAGGGTCATGTGGTGGCAAATCATACAAATAAGCATCGGGATATGAGTAAATACACCGATCTTGATTCTTTCTCAAAAGAGTTGTCCGACCTTGAAAAAATCTATCGACAGCATATCGGCGGTGAAATGGCGAAATTCTACCGTCCGCCGGAGGGGCGTTTTAGCGAAATGAATCTGAAATTTGCCGACGAGCTTGGCTACAAGACAATTTTCTGGAGCTTTGCTTATGCGGATTGGGATAACAATAAGCAAGTAGATCATAAGGAGGCTATCGACAAAATTTTGAAGCATACCCATAACGGCGCTATTATTCTGCTTCATCCCACATCAGCCACAAACGCAGCGATTATAGATGAGTTGCTTACAGAATGGAAGGCTCAAGGCTATCGTTTTGGATCCCTTTACGAGCTAGAATAAGATCTTACAAATCCAATAGCGAATCAATCGAGGGTATGAAAGCTTTCATACCCTCGATTTTTACATTATCCACGGTCGGTGAAAACAGGCTTAACTTCTGGTTCAGCCTCGCTCTGATAAGGATCGATCATAATCTCTTTGATTTTAAAATAGGCGGCATAGCAGGACATAAAGGCACCGTTTGACAAGGTCAGCACAAAGGGCAGCATGATTCCGACAGGCATAACATAAAGGAGAATCAAATAATTAATATACATCAGAATACCGATACCAATGGCGGCCATGATGTTCCGCTTAAAGCCGATAATTGAAAAGATAAATGCGTTTTTGATAATTTTAAAGAGGCTGAGGTCAAAGGTGACGATCATTATATAGATATAAAATCTCATAAAGAAATAGATAACGGCGAGGGCAAGGCTGACATAATACATAATATTGAAAAAAGCGGGGCCGATATTATAATAAAAGAAAACAATATCATATGCGATGACCGCCATAAACAGCAAATCAAGGAAGCCCATAATTATTCCTTGCTTTATGTTTCGTTTTATTGCATACCAAAAGTCGGACCATAAAAAGACCGGTTCACCCTTAACCATATTTCTGAGAATATAGGTGGTGCCGACATTGACCGGACCGAAGGTAAAGAGGATGAGGGAGGATAGTCCGAGAAAAATATAGCTTGTGAGGGAAAAAACAGATAACTCTACCTGAATTCCGAATATCCCATTAAGAGCGGCAAGAACCGGGGAGTTTTCGTGGAGCCCTATTCCATGCAGAAGGGGGAATATATGGCTGGTAGCGGTTGTGGAAACATGATTGAAATAGCCGGCAAATGCAATGACAGCAAATATAAAAGGGAAATTCCCCAACACCATAAGGATATTGACCGAAAGCAGACGTCCAAACTTTCTTTTGTAAGAGCTGAAAAAGCCCTTAAGATCAGGGGTGGTGATAACGTCTTCCTTTTTAACACCCTTGCCGTCCCGGTTCATATCAAAAATATTAAACTTCTTTTTTTGATTTTTCAACTTCCTGCCTCACTTTATACTATTATTAATAAGATGTCATGCCGAAATGTAGGCATTAATGATGCAGCGCAAAAGATTTATCAAGAGGATAATTCCTAATATCATCAGCAATCTGAAAATTTGATTATATAGGACTCTTGAACGGAAAATGACCCGCTTTCTGCCTCCCATGCGACGAAATTCGTCCGAGAAAACAGTGGATTTTGTGCACATCACAATCATTGCCGATGCGATAAAAGCATTGGCGCAAAGGAAAACCGCAAAAGCAACTTCAATAGAATTGAAGGTAATCATGCCGTTTTTTAATACGGTAATAAGATACCCGACCGAAAAGCCGAGGGAAATACCGCGATATAATATAACGCAGAGCATGGCAATTCCTGCAAACAGCGTGAATCCGGCGGTAAAGATAAAGAACAAATGCTTTATATCCACATTGCTGCAATCGATCAGCACACGCAAATAATCGAAAGGATTCTTACAATTCTTAAAGAGATTGTCGAAATGTCCGTATATGTAAGCGTTGATTTTGTCGCTGAAGGGAAAATCAAATAGATAGTAGGCCGCAAGACCAATTCCAAAGCCTATTACATAAATTAGCGCATATCTGAAAAGCAGCTTTGAGTATATATAGCCGTGTGAGTTGAGTTTTGCGCTTCTGACTCTTATATCATTGATCGTAGATTCCATATATTGATCTTCACCGCCTTAATATTTTTATAACTCCTTATATCAATATTATGGCCTGTACGATCAAAATATTACAGTTCTTTTGAAAGCTCGTCTGCCCGTTCGGTACATTTTTTCATAGCAAGAGCGATGATGTCCGAGAAATCATGGGAATTCAAAACTTCAAGAGCCCTCTCGGTAGTCCCCTTAGGTGAGGTAACCATGCGAATAAGCTCATCAAGGGGCATTTTGCTGCGGAGAACCATTTCTGCAGAGCCTATTACCGTTCTGCAGATCATCTCAAGCAGAGCCTCATTTTCAAGTCCTTGGGCGCTCGCCCCGTCATAAATCGCCTTGATAAAGGTATAAACATAAGCGGGAGCGCTGGAGGTGGCACTGATTATCTTATTCATATCGCTCTCAGGGAGTAGGGCGGTCATCCCTCTCGAATCAAAAATCCCACGTATCCTGTTAAAATCATCATCGGAGACCTTGTCATTTCGGCACAGAGCGGTTACACCATATCCGGCAAGCAGAGGGGTATTTGGCATTGTACGGACAATAGCAACATCCTGCCCGAGTGTATCTGCAATTGATGCTGTGGATATGCCGGCAGCAAGGGAGACAAAGACCTTGCCGCTAAGACTGTTTACACCCCGTTTCAGCTCTAAAAGCAAGGTCTGATAATTTTGCGGCTTTACGGCCAATACAATATAGTCGGCAATGGTAGCAGCCTCAACGGGGGAGCTTGCCAGTATAAATGATCGGTTTTGGTAAGGGGCGTATTTGCTTTGGTCGATATCGTAAAGTACAATTCTGCTTTCGTCAACGTGGGCGGCACTGTCAGGGGCAGTTATGCCGTTGATAATAGCCGACGCCATGTTGCCGGTACCCAAAAAAGCTATTTTCTTATCCATATAAGTCTAAAAATCGATGCGCTATATGACATCGATCTGTCCTTTCTGATAAAAGTCTGTTCCTTAATATAAAATTGTATCATAATATATTTCCCAAATCAATTGATAATTATTAATTTATTATCAATAAAGCGTTATTATTATTTGAAAGCCTTGAATCCGACCTTTTATAATGATATAATTAATTATGTATTTAATTATTTTATACACACAAAAATACTAGAAAAATGCGAGGTATGCAATTTGAAAAAAACAAGTCAAACGATTGTCATTAATTCAGACAACATGAAATTGACAGGACGCATTGTAATTGCTGTCATTGTTGTTGTTTTTCTTGCCATTATCGGTTTTTCCTCCTGGTTTACGGTTAATGATCAGCAGCAAGCTGTTGTGACCACTTTTGGAAAAGCAACAAGAGTTTGCGACGCAGGTATTCATTTTAAGATTCCGTTTATCCAGAGGGTACATAAGGTAGATGTTAATGTTCGTCAGAGAATGGAGCTGGGATACCGTACCGACAAAAACGGAAACATCATCAAGCTTGTTGAAGACGAATCAAAAATGATCACCGGTGACTTTAACATCGTTAATATCGACTTTTTTATCGACTACAGAATAACCGATCCGATTAAGTATCTTTTCAATTCCACCGAGCCTGAAACAATTTTGATGAACCTTTTGCAAAGTCAGGTGCGCAACGTTGTCGGCTCTACCAATGTTGACAATGTTCTGACACATGGCAGAAATGCCATTCAAAGTACTGTTAAAGAGCTGACTGTACAAGAGCTTGAAAAATACGATATCGTCTTGTCTTTGTACAATGTTACCATTCAAGACAGTGAGCCGCCGAACGAAGAGGTATCTATTGCCTTTAAGAACGTGCAGACTGCCAGCCAGCTTGCCGAAAAGGTAATTAATGAAGCCCGTGCATATGAAAATGCCAAGATACCGAACGCTCAGGCCGATGCTAACAAATTGATCAACAATGCCGAATATCTGAAGACTAACCGCATTAACGAAGCAAAAATGCAAATAGCTATGTTTGAGGCAATTTATCAGGAATATTCTATTAATCCTCACATCACCAAAACCAGAATGTATTATGAGATGATTAAAGAAGTGCTGCCCGGCGTCAAAATCTACATTGATGTAACCGAAAACGGGGATACTTTAAAATTCCTGCCCCTCGATGATTTATCCAAATAAATATTACATGAAAGGCAGATAGATAGAATGAAAGCAAAACTGATCTCATTTACTCTGATTATTGTGCTTGTGGTGATAGGTATAATTGTCTTTTTCTCGTCAGCATATACCGTTAAGGAAAATGAATTTGCCTTTGTCATTCGTTTTTCTAAGATTATAGATACCGTCTCTACCCCCGGACTGCACTTTAAGGTTCCTTTTTTAGATACGGCTGTAAAGTATAGCAATGCTATACAGGTTTACAATATTCCCACCTCCGATGTTATTAATAAGGATAAGGAAAATATGATTATCGACAGCTATGTTCTTTGGAGAATCGGTAATCCCCTGACCTTTTACAAAACCCTCGGCACCACTGCCGAAGCCGAAAGACGTCTTGATGCTGTTACCTACAATGCGCTGAAGAATTATATCGGAACCCTGCACCAAAAGGAAATAATCAAGGAAGATGATCCCTTGAAACGTAACAGTTTGTGTCAAACGATTGCCGATGATGTCACAGAGAAAGCCTTGGAATACGGTATTGATATCATTGATGTAAAGATTAAGCGGATTGACCTTCCGAAGGATAACGAGCAGGCAGTTTTTTCACGTATGATCTCCGAGCGTAATCAGATGGCAGACAAATATACGGCAGAAGGAAGCAAAACTGCTACAGTAATCCGCAATGAAGTTGACAAAGAGGTAGATATCATTATATCAAATGCAAAAGCAGAGGCTGCAAGAATTGAGGCAGAGGGTGAAAGCGAATACATGCGCCTGCTTGCCGAAGCATATAATACTGTTGACAGACAGGAATTTTATGAATTTATGATCGCGCTTGATGCGCTGAAATCATCTCTGGTTGGTGAAAATAAGACTATTATTCTCGGACCTGATTCGCCCTTGGCAAAAATTCTGACCAACAAATAAATCACTTTGATTGAGGAGCGGTTCTTAGTTGAATCATTTATCGGATTATGAAAAAAGAAACCGTTTATCAAATTTTCTCAAAAATGCCTGTCCTCGAAACGTCTCGGCTAATACTGCGGCGTATGCGCCCCAGTGACTGTTCGGATATGTACGAATATGCCTCAAGAAGCATTGTGACCAGATATCTGACCTGGAATCCCCATAAAAGCCGGGAGTATACCCTGCAATATCTGGAGTATGTCTCGACCCGCTATCGTGTCGGTGACTTTTTCGACTGGGCTATGGTTCTGCGCGAGAACAAAAAGATGATAGGCACATGCGGATTCACGCGCTTTGATTATTACAACAATACAGCCGAGATTGGCTATGTTCTAAATCCCGACTATTGGGGGCAGGGCATAGCCACCGAAGCTGTCTGTGAGATCCTGCGATTCGGATTTGTGGAGTTGAATCTTCATCGTATTGAAGCACGATATATGAAGGATAACGAAAACAGCAGGCGGGTCATGGAGCGCTGCGGCTTTAAGTATGAAGGAATGCTGCGTTCGGCGCTTTATGTAAGGAAGTCCTATGAGGATGTGGGAATTTGCTCTATTTTATCCGATGAATTCTTCGACCGCTATCTCAATAATTGATTTTTTTCTGAGCATATAATATTTGTCCGTCAGGGTATATATTACCGATTGAAATAATATATATTATTCTGAGGTGATTATTGTGACAAAATTTCTCAGAAAAATAATAGTATTATTTTTGGTTGTCCTGCTGGCGGTTAATACTCTTGCATTTTTTTGTTATGCCGAAGAATATTCTTTTGAAGTAAACGCAAAGGGTGCTATTTTGATGGAAGCATCCACCGGGAAGGTTCTTTTTGAGCAAAATGCTGATGAACCGTTTTTGCCGGCATCGGTGACAAAGATTATGACCCTTTTAATTGTCATGGAAGCCATTGATAACGGCACAATCAAGCTGACAGATATGGTAACTACCAGCGCCCGGGCTGCCTCTATGGGCGGCTCCCAGATCTATCTTGAAGAGGGGGAGCAGATGTCGGTAGAGGACCTGATTAAAAGTGTGGTTATCGCATCGGCAAACGATGCATCGGTTGCTCTCGCTGAGCATATTGCGGGTAGCGAGGAGGCCTTTGTTGCGCTAATGAACAAGCGGGCAAAAGAGCTTGACATGAACAACACACATTTTGAAAATACGAACGGTCTTGATGATGATGTGACAAATCATGCATCCAGCGCCCGTGATATTGCCATTATGTCAAGAGAGCTTATTTCCCACAAGCTTATTTTAAAATACAGCTCTATCTGGATGGATTCGGTTCGCAACGGCGCCTTCGGTCTTACCAATACAAACAGGTTGGTTCGCTTTTATAACGGCGCGACCGGATTGAAAACCGGTTCAACGTCAAAGGCCCTTTTCTGCATCAGTGCTACAGCCGAACGTGACGGGATGTCCTTGATTGCCGTTATTATGGCATCTCCTACCCGCGATATCAGAAACGCAGAGGCTAAGAAGCTTCTTGACTACGGTTTTGCCCATTACGGCGTTTATAAAAACGAGGGGGCAAACCTTCCCGATCTTTATGTCCGCGGCGGGCTGAAAAACAGCTGCACAATTTCCTACGGCCCCTTTTCGGCGGTACTGCCAAAGGCGGCGGTAAAATCGGTAGAACAGCATATCTCTGTTGAGGAAAGTGTTTCTGCACCGGTGAAAAAGGGGGACGTTGTCGGCAGCGTAACCTATCTATCCGATGGCAAGGAAATCGGGAAGGTTGATATTGTCGCTACCGAAAGTGTTGACAAAATCAGCTTTTTCGGACTGCTTGGAAGAATGTTTCGGCGGTTTATTATTGCGTAAACGAACAATCATAAAATTTTAGTTTTTGTTTATTATATTCTCGTTAAAATAATCACAAAGCTTTGCTTTAATTACAAGCAAGGCTTTGTGATTGAAAGGAATTCTAAATGATTAAGTTAAATGACAATTATGTAAAAAGCTTTATTGAGGACAAGGCACTTGCCGCAATCGCAGAGGAAATAGCGGCGGCAGATGTTCAGTTGCGGGCAAAAAGCGGTCCGGGCAGCGATTTTTTGGGCTGGCTTGATCTACCGGTGAATTACGACAGGGAAGAGTTTGCCCGTATTCAGGCAGCGGCAAAAAAAATCAAATCAAGCTGCGACATTTTGATAGTGATTGGCATAGGCGGCTCTTATCTTGGTGCCCGGGCAGCGATTGAATTTATAAAATCGCCCATTTACAACAACCTAAAGAAAGACACTCCGGATATTTACTTTGCCGGAAACAATATCAGCGCCGCAGCCATTTCAGAGTTGATTTCTATCTGTGAGGGTCGCGATATCTGCATTAATGTTATTTCGAAATCGGGCACAACAACCGAGCCTGCAATCGCTTTTCGAATTTTCCGTGAATTGCTTGAGAAAAAATACGGTGCGGAAGGCGCGCGTGAACGCATCTTTATCACAACCGACCGCACGAAGGGAACCCTTAAGGCTTTTGCCGATAAAAACGGATATGAGACCTTTGTTGTTCCCGACGATATCGGCGGACGCTATTCGGTTTTGACCGCTGTAGGTCTGCTCCCGATTGCGGCGGCAGGTATCGATATTTCGGCAATGATGGAAGGGGCCGCTAATGCCAGAAAAGCTTACACCTCCGCCGATCTCAGCAAGAACGACTGTTACAAATATGCCGCCTTAAGAAACCTTTTGTACCGCAGCGGCAAGGCTATCGAAATCCTTGTTGGATATGATCCCTGCACCCTTATGCTTTGCGAATGGTGGAAGCAGCTCTATGGCGAAAGCGAGGGGAAGGATAATAAGGGAATTTATCCCGCCTCTGTCATTTTCTCCACCGATTTGCACTCTCTCGGTCAATATATACAGGAAGGCGAGCGCATTTTGTTCGAAACGGTGCTTGACATCAAGGATAGCGGTGTGAACATCGATATCCCTTTTGATAGTGCCAATGTGGACGGGCTTAATTTCCTTGCCGGCAAACCCTTATGCGAGGTTAATCGTGCCGCCATGCAGGCAACTCTGCTTGCCCACAACGACGGGGGCGTGCCAAACATCGTTCTTGAAATTGAGGATCGTACGGCGGCAAGCTTTGGTTATCTTGTATATTTCTTTGAGCTTGCCTGTGCCATTTCAGGCTACACCCTTGGAGTGAATCCCTTTGATCAGCCCGGCGTTGAGGCCTACAAAAAGAATATGTTCGCCCTTCTTGGCAAACCCGGCTATGAGGCAGAAAGGGAAGTGTTACTCGGGCGTATTCAGTAAATTACACATTTTATTTACAAAAAATAATAAAGAATTATTGATATCTTAACAAAAATAGTGTATGATAAAGATAGTAGGGTGCAACATCTCCCTTAATAAGTTATTATTGAACGGAGGATCGTGTAAATGTTAAAGTTAATTGTTGGTCTCAAGGGTACCGGCAAAACAAAAGCGCTGATCGAAATGGTCAACCAAACTTTGGAGGTCACTCGTGGGTCTGTTGTGTGTATTGAAAAAGGCACCAAGCTAATCTATGATATCAAGTACCAAGCTCGGTTGATCAATACCGATCAATATAATGTTAAAGATGGGAAAACGCTTTTTGGATTTATCGCAGGTATCTGCGCCAGCGATCATGACTTAACAGATCTTTTTATCGATTCTGCTCTGAAAATCTGTGAGGATAATATCGAGGAATTCGAAGAATTTATTCACAGTGCCGCAGAATTGGCAAAGAAACACGATTTTAAATGCCTTATAACCGCCTCAATTGCACCGGAGGAGATTCCCGATAGCATAAAAAAATATGTTGAATAATAGTTTTGTCACAGGAAGCGGAGAATATCCGCTTCCTGTTTTTTTCTCCTCGATTTTATAAAAAAGTTTGTAAATGAGCGTTGTTTTTGCATCTTTATAGAGCGCACACAATGAATTGTTCTGCATAACATATTAAGGAAGACGTACAAAATAGGCAAGTCTGCTAAGCGTCTTGATATTGTAATTATAAAATAGGAGGAGATAATTCCTATGTCAGAAAACAGATGCTCCTTTGGCAATAATGCGAATAGGGACTGTGTGGTTTGCATCGACACCTACAGAGTACTCGATTCATGCAGAGACAGAGATTGCTTTGAGGATGTAAGAGTATATTTAACCGATTTCGGTCAGGAAATAATAGATAGAACAAGCACGGTCAGGGCAAAAGATGCTTGCATTGTCTGGACATTTATCGGCATAGAGCCGGTACAATTTAATCGTGGCTTCTATCAAATAGTCATTCGTTTTTACATCAAAATCAGATGTGAGGCCTGTATTTGCCCCGGCAAAGCTCAGGAGTTCGACGGAATTGCAATTGTGGAAAAACGGGTGATTCTGTTTGGCAGCGAGGGTAGCGTCAGCATCTTCCGCAGCTCGAACGACAACAATTTCTGTCCCGAAATCAGCGACAATTGCGACAGATCCAATAATATGCCTGTGGCAGTATGCGAGGTTGCCGATCCGATTATTCTTGGTCTGAAGGTTGTTGAACCTACCTGTCGCATCCATCCCTGCTGCTGCGATGACATTCCGCAAAATGTATGCAATGTCATATCGGGCAATCTTGTGGACAATCGCAACGGCAATGTTCTTTTAGTCACCATCGGCTTATTCTCTGTAGTTCGTCTTGAGCGCCCGGCGCAATATCTGATTAATGCAACCGAATATAGCGTACCTGATAAGGAGTGTGTTGTAGCCGAAACCGATGACCCGTGCAAGCTCTTTAAAAACATGGCTTTCCCGGTCAATGAATTCTACCCGCCATCACTATCTGAAAACTTTATAGATAAACCCCATGGCGGCGGCTGCTGCAGCAAACGCTAAAGTCAAACTAAACCCAAAATTCGCAAAAATCAACAAAACCAAAAAGCCTCATAAAACCCGTAGACGTGGCCGATACCAGCGACCACGTCTACAGGTTTTTAGAAAACATTGTCATAAAGTCGAATTGTTTTTATAAATATCAATAATACTTCATAAATGGATAATAATTCGGGTATCGGCCACATATATTTATATTGTACAATATCACACAAAGGTCGGTGCTGTCTATGGTATATAATGAGAGTAAAGAAAGATGTGAGATTTTAGCGGAATATCTAATAAAGAATAAAGCAACGGTGCGTAATGTGGCAACCCGCTTTGGAATCAGCAAAAGCACGGTACATAAAGATATAACTGATAAATTAAAAGAGATCAACCCGACTTTGTATAATGATGTCAGAAACATACTCATGAAAAACAAGTCAGAACGCCACATCCGGGGCGGGGAAGCTACAAAGCTGAAATACCTTAACCTGCAAAAAAAAGAAGTATAAACTTATTTTTTCGCCATTTTCGGATTCAAAAAAGCATTATTTTGGAAGACAAGAATGTTATATTGGGTGTTACCCAAAAGGCTTATAAGTCTTTCCCGTGCAACGCTCCATTCAGGCGCGCGGGAGTTCATGTTGTGTGCGTTGGAGCCGAATAGCACCATTCGGTTTTTTCTTAGCAAATCCTTAATAATTAAACCGGTTTTTTGATTCAGCAAAGAACGAGTGTTGATTTGAAAAATTGCCTTTGGCGTTTTTAACAAAGACTCAAAAGCCTCGGATGGATATGCAATCTGATAACGCTCAATGTTGGAAAAAATAGGAATAAATTTATGTCGATACAAAATACAGTTAAGCTCGGAAAATATCCATTTATCAAATTGAAAAACAGGCAATTCGATAAAAATATATGGACTTCGTGCAATGGTTAGTTTATCAAAATTATCGATAAGGGAAATGCCTTCGGATAGAGCTATCTCGGCACCAAGCTGAATAGTAAGGGAAGCGAAAGCGGAGGCATACTTTCGATAAGAGGAATAGGCATTGCTTCGCCGCCGCAAAAAATCCTTGACAGATTCTTTTTCCGGATAAAAATGCGGTGTAGCAATAATACGCTTAATACCTTGAGCCCATGAATAATCACATATGCGCGCCGAAACCGCAGCGGTTTCGGCGCCATCGTCTATATGAGGAAGAAAATGATTATGAAAATCTGTCAGCATATAACAACCTCTAAAAAACAGTATTGACAACAGGGCAGAAGTTCGGTACAATGTTTAACATAGTTATATCTTTAGAAGGTTATATCGATACAATTATACAAAATGCAAATTTTGTATAATTGAGGGAAGAGTTTAAGACGATTTTTACTATTATTTGGAGGTGCGCTTGTGATACTTACTGTTGATATCGGAAATACAAGCATCACAATCGGTGTTTTTTCCGAGAGCGCCAATCCTGTTGACTCAAATTGCCGGCCTCTCCATCGGTTTAAGCTGTCATCAACTTCTAATAAAAGTTATGATGAATATGCGGCGGCGATTTTAAGCATTTTAACCTTAAACGGTATCGACCAAAATAAAATCAACGGTGCTATTATCGGGTCTGTGGTGCCTTATCTCAGCGATATTATTAAAAGCGCGCTAAGCCAGCTTATAAGATGCCGTATTCTTATTGTTGGTTCAGGCATTAAATCAGGACTAAACATTAGAATTGATAATCCGGCACAACTGGGCGCCGATTTGGTGGCGAATTCGGTGGCCGCCATTGCCAGACATCGGCTGCCGGCTCTTATTTTTGATTATGGGACGGCAACAACCATCTCGATTATTGATGAAGGTGGCATTTTTTCCGGAACGGTTATCATGCCCGGGCTTAGAATGAGTATTGACGCCCTTGCGAATTATACGGCCTTGCTTTCCTTTGTAAGCCTTGATACGCCTCCGACATTAATTGGAAAAAATTCTCAAAACTCGATTTTATCAGGTGTAATCAACGGCGCGGCTATTCAAATGGACGGATTTATTCAAAAGTTTCTGAATGAATACGGTATGCCGCAGGATACCGTTATAATTGCAACCGGAGGGCTTGCAAAATACGTGATCCCTCTCTGTTCCTACCCTGTTGTCAGCGAGCCTGATCTCACTCTTCTCGGACTGCTTCAATTATACAAAATTAATATGGCAAAAAGACAGCGGTAGATATTTTCTCGAGATCCCGAAGGGCTTCCCTTCTTGGATTAATATATTATAACGCATTGCACTTCGCGCAGAATGCGAAGGCAGTAGCAAAGGAGTAAACCATGAAAAGAACAACCTCAGCAAAAACGGCAAAGATGGCACAAACGGCCATACTTATTGCCATCATTATGTTACTTGGAGCGACCCCCATCGGATATATGCAGATCGGTGGTATAAATCCAATTACCATAACCTTTATTACAATTCCTGTCGTTGTCGGTGCCATGATGCTTGGTCCGGCGACCGGCGCACTGCTCGGAGCGTTTTTCGGGCTGACTAGCTTTTTCACCTGCATAGGAATAGTGCCTGTAATCGATCATATCGGTGTCGCATTATATAACATAAGTCCGATACGAACCTTTATATTATGTATGCTGCCGAGAATTTTAATGGGATGGCTTGCCGGATTGATCTTTGCCGGACTCAAAAGGACTAAGTTAGATAGCAACATCTCAAGAATTACATCCGGTATTTCAGGACCACTGCTTAATACAATTTTGTTTTGCACAGCATTAATTCTGCTGTTCGGCAACACACTGTGGTCGGTGTTCGGCGCGGCGTCGGAGGGACAAGGCATACTTCAGTTATTTCCCTTTGTTTTTGCCCTCGTTTGGCTTAACGGCATTGTTGAGGCCATTGTATGCTCAATCGTTATTTTCGCCGTTACGGCAGCCCTCTCCCACTTCAACAAGAAGTTAAAATAACAGTTTAGCAAGATTCTTTGAAATATTATACAATAATTACTATAATTTGTTTGGCGATTATGCACAAATTTACTGTGGTTAATTGCATCTTCTTACAATTCTTTCCCGTTTGAGAAGAAAATGTTTAAATATGCTTTATTGTTCAGCCATTTTATGATATACTTGATTATCAATGTTCATAAAATAATTGATTGATGGGAGATGGTGGAATTATGAAAATGCGTATTTTGACATCCGGGAAAGGTAAGATAAGCAAGCTCGGTCAAATGCTGGCAGATAAGCATAATTGCAATATTGATGTTATCCCCCCTGCTTTTAACTGCGAAAAGGAACGTCTGGTTCTTATCGGAGCCTCTCTTTCCGATGAATTGGATAACGCCCTTGTTCTATTTGCAAAGGGGATGTCAAAGCAGAGAGCGCAGAATGTAGGGCTATTTCTTACTGGCAGCCAAAAGGGCGGCGATAAGCTGGTAGCTTTGCTTAAAGAAGCGGGAACCAATGTCATTGAAGATATCTATTGGGTAAACAGCGGCTCCTTGCTCAGTATCTTCAAAGGAATCTCCGCTGAAGAAAAGGATGCCATTAATGCCTGGTCGGACAAAGTAATCGAAAGTTTGGCGTAAAAATACATATTAATCCCGAACTGATTGCTGTTGATTGCCGCCTGAGAGTATCAGGCGGCAATCATTTTTTATTTTTAAGAAGGTATCCTTCCCTCTTTGATTATTAAATCAAAGTTTAATGGTGCAATAATTTACTTCGGCCTCGGAGCGTATTGCATTAATGGCGGCCTTACGGTCGGGTGCACCAAAAACAGATGAACCGGCAACAATGATATTAGCGCCATAAGATGCAACAAGTCCGGCATTCTGCGGAGTGATGCCACCGTCAACCTCAATGTCAAGCTCAAGCCCCCGGCGAGTGGCTTCCTGTCTCAGTTCATAAACCTTGACAAGGGTGGATTCTATCATCTTTTGTCCGCCAAATCCCGGTTCAACCGTCATAACAAGAACCATATCCAACCGATCAAGTATCGGGAAAAGTGCATTTGCCGGGGTTGCCGGCTTTATTGAAACGGACGCTTTGCAGCCAAGGGATTTTATCTTGTCTATAATAGAATCAATATCAGCGCAGGCTTCGTAATGTACGGTAATGATATCCGATCCCGCCTTTGCAAAAACCTCAATATAACGAATAGGGTCGGTAATCATTAAATGTGTGTCAAAAACGAGATTGGAGTTTTTTCTCAAGGCGGCGATAAGGTCCGGACCGAAGCTGATATTCGGGACAAAAACACCGTCCATAACATCAAGATGAAGATAATCTGCACCGGCATCGGAAACATCCTTTACATCATTGCCTAATGCGGCAAAATCGGCCGCAAGAACCGATGGTGAAATGCGAATCATATGTTATTGCCCTTTCGTCTAAATTTTTTTATTAATATGAAATTCTCTATTATTAAGTATAACCGGGGAAGATTTTTAAATATTAGATACTTTTGCTAAAATATTGTATTTTCGGTCGACGGGCGACGGTGTCAATTAAACTAATCCCCCATATGATATTATCAAGCGCTCCCTCTAAATATTCGCGTAAGGTAACTGCCGCTCGATGTTGAATAAGAAGGACGTGAAGCATTTTTGCGGCAGAGTACGGCGCTGTAGCAAGCTGTCCTTTTTAGGGCAGCTTGTTTTCTGTCAATTTTTGTCCTCGGATGCAAGCAGGCAAAGGGCATGCGCGGCTATTCCCTGCTTTGCTCCGGTAAAGCCGAGGCCTTCCTCGGTCGTCGCCTTTATGTTTATTTGCGTCTGATCAATGCGGAATACCGCCGAAAGCTTCTCACGCATCTTCTGAATATAAGGTGCAAGCTTTGGATATTGGGCGATGATTGTGGCATCAATATTGACAATTTGCATATTCGTCGCTTTCAGCATGGGCAGCAACCTTTCCGCTAATAGAAGACTGCTAATTGATTTATAGGCGTCATCAGTATCGGGAAAATGCCTGCCGATATCACCCAGCCCGAGGGCGCCCAAAATTGCATCCATGATGGCATGGGTTAAAACATCGGCATCCGAGTGACCGAGCAGTCCCAGCTCGGAGGGAATTTCTACTCCGCCTAAGATTAACTTTCTGCCGGTTGAAAAGCGATGTACATCATATCCGTGACCGATTCTCATAGTATTCTAACCTTATAGTCCCCTATATTAATTTTAAAAAACATACTAATGCGTCTTAGTATAACTACTTTTTACTCTTTGATATATCGGCAGTATTCTCAATATATAAAGAAACCTCACCACATTCAGGACAAATTGCGACTTTTGGCTTTTCAATCCTTTTCGCAAATATGCCTGTTCGGTCAGAAACTACAATTCCGTATCCTCCGCCTTCAACCTTTATATCAAATCCTTCTGCCATTTTTATGTTACAACGACAACATATTCTCATAATTACTCGCCTCCGATTTTATTCCTCATTGTCAGCCTTTCTTTGTTTGAGCAAAAAGGCGGCGTAGCTGATATCCCGCGGGGTTGTGATTTTAAGATTTTCCGGTCCGCAATCAACCATTTTAACAATATTACCGATTCGTTCAACCAGAGCGCAATCGTCGGTAGCGGTGTATCCGTCCTCAAGTGCGGTATATGCCGCAGCACGGTATAGATCCGACTTAAAAACCTGAGGCGTCTGCGCCAGCCAAAGCTTGTCTCTGTCTAAGGTTGACATTACCAGTCCTGAAGAATCGGCTATTTTTACGGTATCATAGATTCTGCAGCCGGCGACGGCAGCTCCGCATGAATAGGCTGTTGCCACAACGGCGCCGATCATCTCCTGTGTAATAAGACATCGTGCCCCGTCATGTATTGCAACATATTTTGAATTTGAAGAAATTTTTGAGAAGCCGGAAAGCACCGATTGCTGACGAGTGTCACCGCCCTTAGCAATTGCACGTATCTTTTTTATCCCGTATCTTTCGATAAGTGAGCGGAAGATTTCTTTCTCGTCCTTTCGGGTAACCAGAATTATCTCATCGATATAGTCGCTTTTTTCAAATTCAACAAGAGTTCGGACAGCGATCGGCTGACCGCAAAGCTCTATCAGTTGTTTTGTCCTCCCGGTAGGGTCTTCCATTCTTGTGCCGCTGCCGGCAGCAACAATAATTGCGCTTGTAAAAGGCTTGTCCCGACCGGTAAGGGTACGCAGCCAATCGATAACTTGACCGGTGACATTACGAATATGCATGATAGGATTTATCCTTTCAGGTCGATAAACTATTATATAGTATTATTTTCTGTAATAAACGTAATACGCAATAATTGTACGCACAGCCCCATTATTTTCAAGATCGGGTGCGGTAAGGACAACCCCCTCCTTGGATAAAAGCTCCCAAGCCTCAAGGGTTTCTATTTTCGCGCGGAAAAGCACCTCGGAAGATGCAAATACAAGGAGACAATCATCTTTAACAGAAAGGCTTCCCGCCCGTCCGATAATATGATCAACCTCGTCAATCCTTTCCGAAACATACCGAATTGGCTTCCCATTAAGCCGTTTTGCCATCTCATATCGATAGGCTTTGCTATTTGGGTTGTTCTTTTTTGCCAATCGTTTAAATATATTAAACATTTTACTTTCTCCAAGGGGGATAAAATTAGTCAAATGCACAAAAATAAGAAAGTTTTACAATTACTATTGCGCTTTTCGTGAATATAAGCTATGATTAACATGACCTGCGAGACGATAAGCGGAATATTTTTCAATACATATTATAACACATATTTATGTTATTGTGAACGCTTATTACAAATTTTTAATTTTAGGGTCAATGCCCGGCTGGGATAATATGACATGACAAGCTTTCATGTCTTTATCGACCGGTGCAAATAAGGTAATGCTATGCTTCCTCTTGAATTATTAACCGACGAGGTTAAACTGATTTTTGAAAAGAACAGCGTAAAAATGGACGATATTGAGCTTGCCATCAAGCTTGATCTTAATTTTAACGGAGATTATGGCGAGAGCTGGCTTGTTATCGATCTAAGAAGAAAAAAACTTTGCAGACTATCCTTGTTTCCTGATTATTATGATGAATTTGAGCTTGCTGATATAAAGAATCCCTACATAGACAACTTCACATCTTCGAGCAGGCTTCTTGCTCAGTGTTGCCAAGACGGCGGCGAGCATGAAGCTGATACCTCCTTTACTGTGATTTTGGCTTACTGTACTAATCTTTATAAACGCAAGCTGTTTGCTTTTTTAGATATTTTCTCCAGAATATTGAAGGATGAAAAGGTGTCCGACGACGACCCGATTTTTGAACAATTTAATAATAAGTGCCCGAAATGCGGGGAACTTTACTCTGATCAAACCAGAAAAATCTGTCTTAGTTGCATTAACCGTAAAGCGATTTTTCTTCGTTTGCTGAAGTATTTCAAACCCTTCATGCCTCAATTGATCATCGTTTTGTTTTGTATGGTCGCTACATCGGCTATTTCCCTTTTAAATCCCATAATTAACGGTCTTGTCCTATATGACAATGTTATTGCCAGCACCGGAAAATGGCATACCATCGAAAAGCTGTACATAGTTATCGGCGTTATTATCGGGATGGCAATCCTTAGCCTGTTGATCAATATCATTCAGAACAGGGCAAATGCGCGTATGTCAACCCAGGTTGTCAGAAACATGAAACTTGATATTTTTAATGCGCTGTCAAGGCTTTCCCTTTCCTATTTCAACAATAACGAAACAGGGCGACTGATCAATCGCGTGAACTATGATCCCTCCCATATCCAGTCCTTCTATATTGACGGTATTCCAAACCTTGTTATCAACGGACTGAACTTTATCGGGCTGACCATCTTTCTTTTTACATTAAACCCGGTACTTACTCTTCTTGTCTTTGTTCCTGTACCGATTATTGTATTTATCTTCAAATTTATGCTGCCAAAGCTTTGGAGAATGTATACCAAGCAATGGCGCGCCTCTTCCTCGATGAATGATATGTTGGGGGATTCTCTAAATGGCGCTCGCGTGGTTAAGGCATTTGCTAAGGAGGCAGATGAGACCTATCGGTTTACAAAATATGCGTCGAGATTATACAGTGCGAATTTACAGGTCAATTTGACCACCCTCACCATATTTCCCCTTGTGGGTCTGCTTATCGGTATGTCCAGCCAGGCAATTTGGGGATTCGGCGGGATAAATGTTATGGGCGGTCATATGACCTATGGCGAGTTTACGACCTATCTTCTATATCTTGGCATGATTTTCGGTCCCTTAAACTTCTTTACAAACTTTACAAATATGCTGACCGACACCATAAATGCGGCCCAGCGAATGTTTCAAATCATTGATACCGTTCCCGAAATTACCGATGCCCCCGACGCCGTTTCCCTTGATCCTGTCAGAGGGGAAATCCAGTTTAACAAAGTATTCTTTCACTACAATCCCAGCCGCAGCATCCTAAAGGATGTTTCCTTTAAGATTGAAGCGGGACAACACATTGGTCTTGTCGGTCGTACCGGTAGCGGAAAAAGCACCATTGCCAATCTGATTACACGAATGTACGATGTAATCAGCGGCTCGATTATGATTGACGGCGTCAATATTAAAAACATCAAAATCGACTGTCTCCGTAAGAATGTGGCCATAGTTTCTCAGGAAGTCTTCCTTTTCCGCGGAACTATCGCTGACAATATTCGATATGCGCGCCCCGATGCGACGATGGAAGAAGTTATTGATGCTGCGCGCGCCGCAAATGCCCATGATTTTATTTCCCGCCTGCCTAATGGTTATGAGACGATTGTAGGGGCGGGCAGCCGCTCCCTTTCGGGCGGTGAGCAGCAGCGAATCTCGATTGCCCGCGCGCTCCTTCTAAAGCCGCCTATTCTGATTCTTGACGAGGCAACCGCTGCTATGGATACCGAAACCGAACAACTGATAAATGAGGCTATTTCAAAGCTGATACAGGGCAGGACAACTATTACCATAGCGCATCGCCTTTCCACCTTAAAGGATTGTTCCCGTCTTTATGTTATTGAAAACGGGGAAATTGTGGAGGAGGGCACCCATGATGAATTATATGAGAAGGGCGGTGTTTATCACCGGCTCTATACGATTCAAAGCGATGCGATAAATAAGATTATGTCCGACGAATAACAGTAACAGAGCCTTCTTTTAAACTATATTTCAAATATTTTCAAGGAGGGATGGCATCCACACTTGCAGAGGAGCCATCACAAAGCTTATTATGTCAAATTTGACAACTTCAACCGAAATATTAACCGAGGATATCGAAGATAAAAATATCAAGCTTGATGTAAAGCCCTCTTTCGATCTAACTCCTGAAAACGCACGCTTTTACAAATCGGCAGGGGGACTTATTTCCCTTGATTTGACGATACCGGGAAAGGAAACAGAAAGCTTTGAAAGGGTTGTGATTTTGCGCTCTTTTCCTATCTCAAACCCGAACGAATTCCTTTCGATTCGTGAGCCTGATGTAAGAAAAGGTGGGAGAGGGAGAGAGATCGGCTTGATTCGTCGCCTGTCCGA
>JAAYQM010000085.1 GCA_012519315.1 Clostridiales bacterium
TATAACTCTCAAAGGCCACATTCTGCAAATCAAATGCTTACTCCTAATGAAAAAGAAGAGAGTTTTAATATGAGTTAGACATGTTTTTTTACTTTTTTCTGTCTACTATATTGACATCTGTCCAGCCATCCTGCATCCACAGACGGTGTTTTTCGTTTGCTTTTTGGGAAGCTTCAAGCCTTCCCCGCCATATACGTTCCACACGCTTGTGATTGATCAGGATTCCGTCATTTCTGAGCATATTGGTTACCATTCTGTAACCGACACGGCCAAAGTTGCAGGCGAGATAGAGGATCATTTTCCTAATCTCGTCCTCATCGGCACGTTTTAGCGCCTAATATCGGCTGGCAGCTTTTTCAGCCGCGCATTCTCTTTCTCAAGTTCTTTAAGCCGTTTTGCCTGTTGCGTATCCATGTTCCCGTATTCTTTGCGCCAGCGGTAATAGGTCTGCTCGGTCACGCCGATCTGCCGCACCGCTTCTGCGATGCTGCTTCCTTTCCCACATAGTACTTCAACTTCCCGCAACTTTATGATTATCTGTTCCGGGGTGTATTTTACTTTCGCCATCCTTTTGAACCTCGTCCTTCTTGTTAGTTTGATTTTATCACGCTTTTGCTAACTTTCCAACTGGTTCAATTTCCGGGGGGCAGGTCAAGTATGCCCAAACAATAGACCAAGTAAGGAGACTATGAAGAGCATAGATAGAGCCCTATACATTTCGGTGAATAAATTAAGTCTTGTTGAATATCCACAAACTGATGATCGTGCGCTGTATGATGACTGGCTTGACCCGGATACTCAAATAGGATATAACGTGATCTTTATAGATATGTTTGGAGATTTTCATGCACGTAAAATACGTCAGCGCTTCTTTGCCATGATACATAGCATTAGTATCAACTGCTGTTACGAGGGCTCTTCAAAGTAAATCCACCATATACTAAAAAGATTTTCATCAGGGAACTCAATAAATAAAAGAACAACAAATCCGGCAATACTTCAAAAGTATTAACGGATTTGTTGTATAGCTGGGTTACAGAAGATCTTTTGCCCTATTGACCGTGCTATTTAGATTTGTTATTATTAAAGGAATCTACAATATTGTTTATTGCGGTTTTATAAACATTTTCATTTTTAGCAAATGTAGATGCGAAAGTGTTAGAATTATTGGTCAGAGCATTTCTCATAATAGAGTCTATCGTTATTGAACTGCTAAATACAAGCGCAAGATCAATCACTACATTCTCATAGACAAAATCCAACATTTTTGTGGACTCCTCGTCTCGAACCAGTTGTCCACCAAGCATATTATCAAAAAATGTGGGGCGGATGTGTTGATATGAATAACAAGCCATATCTTCAATGATCATACCAATGGTTTCGAGATCGTTGTCCTGACCCAACGGTACCGCCGTGGTAGAAGAGTGGTTGACGTGAATTGTAGAATAATATCCATCCTGCTCCTCTTGATACTTAGGCATCGGTAATATTCCAAAGTCCGCTTCCATCTCACGCAGGGTGGGCACGCCGTATATAGCCTCTACCCAAAATAAAATCTGATTTTGGCTAAACTTCTGGATATGGTTCCCCGATGGGATGTAGTAAACATAGCTGGACTGATTCGCCAATTCAACTATACGTGTCAGTATATTTAGATTGTTTTCTTCCGTTGCTTTTAATACCGGAATATCACTGTCATCTTTTTGTATTAAAAGACTTCCGGAACCATAGAAAAAGGGTTGCCATGTGTAGCTATTGATACCCAGACCGTATACGTCAGCATCATCATATTTATTATTTCCATTAAGATCTTCATAAACATTTGATGCATATTCTTTCATTTTGTCAAGGGTCCACTTCCCGTTCTCCACCAACTTGTAAAGATCATTGGGGTTGATACCGTAGTCCTGCGCAAGCTTTTTATTGAAGTGAGTAATTCCAACAGTGTTCATTGCTGCGATGTTGGCATCATTCGGGCAAAAGTAATTAATGTTTTGTATGGAGGTAGCTTCGATAATATTACCCATCCACCAAGGTTTTGATAAATCGATATTAGGAACATCTGCCAAATCGTATAAATAGCCCGATGTAGCGAGCTTTATACCAATTAAAATATTTGGCATAATGTAATCGTACTCATGGGCCCCGCTATCAATATCATTTTGTACCATAGTCAAAATCTGACTCTGGGCCTCCACCTCTATACCCACGATATTACAGTTATACTTATTTTCGATAATCTGGTTTCTTTTATACACTGTAGCCTCGATGGCAATACTCGACATTTCTTCTATATTAATCTCGCGATACGGATTGAGATAACCCGAATACGGTGCACGGCACAAAATATTTATATCCCGCCCACCCAAATCAACAGGGGAAAATGGGGATAAATCAGTATCGGCCGGTTTTGTATCACTGCCGGATACATTCGAGGTATTGGTAGAATCAGTGGTCGTGTCGGCACACGATACAAATACCGTCCCGATGATAAAGACCAATAATACTGTGGTAATCAGCCTTATTTTCATAACGATTTCCTTTCATAAATCATTTGATACACTCACGAGGGGGAGCCCGCAGCATCAAACCCGTTGCTACTGCCGCCAATATCATCGCTCAACCAGAACGCATACAAATCGCTCTCTTTCAAATGGAAACGCAACTTAAATGGGATGCCATCCAGAAACGACAAATCATTACCGGTCTGCCATTGAACCACCATCTTTGTTTTATCAGCGATTATTGGTATGCATTCACTAGCTGAAAAACCGGCAAGGCACTGTTCATTTTCATCTAAGACTTCTACCAAAATTTGACCTTTAATGGAATTTGCGTTAACAAACAGATACTTCTTACCATGACAAATCATTTTTTCTGTCATCATATTACCTGTTCCGCTTAATGATGCAAATCCGTCTCGGCGCAGTTTGGCAATACCCGTTGATGCTTTAGCATGCATACCATTCAGTTTTCCAACAGGGTTCTTATTGTTCTCATCACCCTGAAAACCGATATAATAGAACCAAAGCTCGTCGTCTTTCACAAGGCACAACCCACCCACCGATTGAACATAACCCCTATCCCAGCTTTCTTTTTTACGGGATGCAGAGATAAAGGGTTCTCTGTCCGGACGATGGAAGTGAAAACCGTCACGACTGTATGCTGCCACAAGCTCGGTAATCTTAGGGTATCCTCCTTGTGCACACACTTTGTTTTGGGGACCTCTCCAAATTTGAAACATCCCCAGCATAATACTCTCGTATGCTACTGCATCAAAATTATAGAGTTCGGGCGAAACACCGATGACTGGGTCGGGTAGATCTTCCTGATCAACTCTCATCCAAAAAACCGCCTCATCTTCGCTCCAATTTGCACCCTTTATATAGTCATCGCATTCGCGATAATATCGAACCCGACCCGCCGGATGGTCCGTTCTGTGGAATCTGATGCTATACACCCATTTTTTTCGAAATGGATTATAAAACATCGTGCTTCTATCATGTATCGGCTCTGTTCGTGTCGGTTCGGACCAATGTATTCCATCCGGCGATGTATAGGCCAACCCTGGCTTCAAGCCTCCGGGCTCTCGCATGAACAACTTATATCTTTCATTGACATTAGTTGTGTCATAGTCTATAAATACAGTCGATGAATCACATACCACACCGGGTAAAATCAGGTTGGTTCCGGGTACAACATCAAGCGATGGTCTGACCCAATGCAATCCATCATCACTTTCAGCATAAGCTAGCTTATTCAACCAACCCGCTTCATACCACATCTTATATTTACCATCAAATTTATCAAACCAAACACCCCCGCTTTTTGGGCAGGCACACGGAAGCACCTCGTTCTCAAATTCGGTTTGGGCTGTAAAGACCGGATTCCCCTCGTATTTTACTGCTTGGTGATACACGGTTCTAAGATCGGTCTCAGCTATTAAAAAGTCATCTACAAAAAGCTGCCTGCCACGATCAATGCAGATCACCTCTGGCTTTTTCTCGAGATATGGAATCTTCATCTTCTCAGCATCATCAATACTCCGATTGTTGGGTGGCCAAGTTTCGGGCAGTGTTATACCGTTATACAACTGTTCCATGGGTACCTCGTTATCATTCTATTGATTTAATCGCATCACTGGTTTGAAATCCGTGAATACACCTTATCCGTCAGCGCTTTCATTTGATCAATACACATTTGATGATAGGGGGTTAACAGGCGTGCATCACATGATCTTGCTGTCAAACTCATGTTGATATTTTCAAGATTGTTTAGGTGATATTTTGCTGTACAGGGATACGCAAGTTGCTCTGTAAAAGCGCACATGCTTAAAACTGTGTGGATATCATATGCTAATTTTGCATCTCTGTCGAAATTTTCACACAGCCAAACATAAAGCTGTGGATGGAAGTTACACATAATACCACAATATCCGTCCCCACCCTCTTTTAAGCTTTCGAGGAGAGTTTGGGCATTGGCATTGAACAGCTTCACAGTTGTACCTTTAAAACGCTCTAGACGTTGTTTTATGACTGCTGTATCACAACAAGTATCTTTGATAAAACTAAATCTTCCTGATTGTGCTACCCAGTCGATCATACCGGGAGTAAGCAAACGTTTGTATGGCAGAGGACATTCATACAATCCTAATATCAGATCATCTGGAATTTTTCCCAACAATTTTTCGCCATCGCCGATCCATTTGTCCTCACCTAAATTTTCAATGTCCAATCGATTGGTGATCAAAACCGTGGCATCAACTCCGGATTCGGATATTCTCTTAATTTCATAAGCCTGATCATCGGGGTCATAGGAAATGTGTCCTGATGCAACTATGGACATAGGTTTACGCGATTTGTCAACACGTGCCAATGCATCGGCCTTGTTTTTTACAGTATAGGCGATTTTATAGCGGTCGTCTAAGGATAAGTACAACATCTCACTGGACTGGCATACAGCAAAGATGCCATGGCACCCCTTGACCCAATACCATTCCACAAGATTTTCAACCGCTGCATAATCCACGCTTCCATCGTTGTTGTATGGTGTAATCATCGTAGGATAAGCACCAAAATTAATAGTTTTTTTCATAAATATAAATAAGTATTTCTTGAATTAATATATAATCTTCTTATATATTAATGACCTTTCTTAAATTTTCTTGTTAATATCACTGTCGTAATCGTCGCCAGAAAGATTACCAAAATCAATAAACAGGTTATTATATTTGCTGATTTCTTACTGCGATTGCCTGTATCCTCACTGGTTGTTGACAAATCTTCTGTAGAGGACGTATCAGAATCTGTTGTCAAAGATTCAGTAGTATCCGGTGCAGTAGTATTACTACTTGCCGGACTTTCATAGTCGGTTCCAAATACAACCAGTTCCCTGAAGTTGATGGCACTTGTATCTGGATTAGCAAACCCGTCATATGTACCATTTCCTGTTGAGAGGCCATTCCCTTTGGTAAAGGCAAACCGAATGTATTGCGCCACAGCTCCATCCAAGGACCAGCCCACAGAGTTATCGCTATAATCATTCAATACATCAGATAATTGACCAAGATTCTGATAATCTTTGCCCTCCAAGCGAAGGGCACAACGATCCCAGGAACCCATCAATGTCCAGCTGATGCCATCATCGCTGACATAAACATCCCCGGCCTGCGGAAAACTGTTTAAATTGGTTGACATAAATAAAAAGGCATCAAAGCGCATCTTTTTACCAAAATTGTATGTCAACAAAGAGATATAGATGCTATCGGACTGGCTGACCTGACCTTGTACATTATACTTCTGCCCCGACGGATACCATGATAAAGCCCCCCCGGCCTTTTTCCCGTTTTCCAGTACCACTCCGGTGTTCCCTTTTGACCACACGCCGTCAGTGGCCCCGCGAACAGTTCTTTCTAATCCGGTCGCACCAATAATTGATGCGCCGTACTTAATATCCGAAACATCAGTAATTTGCTCACTTGTGAGAGTATTTACCGCCCAGGAACTGCGGGAATACTCGGGGCTTGTTTCAAGCCCCAAGCTAATCGCATCCCCGGTTGGCATTTTGGGTAAATAGGACAATGCTGAGCCTTGCGGTTTAGCTGCAGACAGGCTTAAGCTGAACGTCATTGATAGAAATACTATCACTATGCAACATAACATTTTTTTCATCTGGAATTTCCCCCATTAGACTCAAAGTTTGGCCGTGATCATTGTTGAACCAAACCTGCAGCTGTTGCTCCGTCTGAATTCCCGTTTATGTCATCGCTCAGCCAAAATGAATAAAATTCGCCATTGACCAGTTTAAACTCAATTTTAAACTGACTATTATTGAGAAAACTTAAATCTGATGCATTTTTCCACGTTATCATGATTTGGGTCTGATCTCCGGTGAAGGTCTTGCAATCATCAAAGGAATACCCCTCCACCACCTTGCCTGATGCATCAAGTATTTGTGCAGCAATGGATCCGTCTGGAACTTTTGCATTGACAAACAAATATTTTTTATCGCCTTTGGTGGTAAGCGTATTGGTGGTTACTTTTCCTGTTCCATTAAGAGAGGCGAAGCCATCTCGTCTTAAGATTGAAAAGCCAGTTGAAAAACCTGTGTGCATACCGGTACGACCATTATAACTGCCACTAAAACCGATATGGTAGATCCAAAGCTCATCTTTTTGAATAATGATGCCCCCACCAACGGATTGAACGTAACCACGATTCCAATCACCCTTTTCTTCCGTCGCTTCAATAAAAACGGAGCGATCGGGACGATGGAAGTAAAACCCGTCTCTGCTATATGCGGCAATCAGCTCTGTGGTTTTCGGAGTTTTTGTGGCACTGGCTACATCATTGTGCGGTCCTTGCCAGATCTGAAACATCCCAACCATAATACTTTCATAAGCTATGGCATCAAAATTGTATAACTGGGGCACCTGACGATGAGTGACATTGATAGGGTCCTTTGCATCAGTTTTAAGCCAGAACACTGCCTCTTTGTCATTCCACACGCCGCCTTCTATAAAATCAGGGGATTCTCGATAGTAGCGTACACGTTGACGAAGAAGGAGACCGTGATAATTAATATTTGCATTTCTTCGAATACTGAACACCCATTGTTTTCTAAACCAGTTGTAGAAAAAGGTAGTACGGTCATCAACATTTGACGTTTCCTTCACCGCTGTCCAGTCGATCCCATTGCCTGAGACATATAATGTTGCTGTCGTATCGGGATTGGGTGATCGCACCAGCATTTTGTATTTCTGAGATGGATCAGTGGTGTCATAGTCGATCCAAACCGTGGTGGAGTCGGTTTGTTTATCCCACAGTACAATATTAGAGCCTTTACCATTTGGGACATTTGATTTATCCCAATTGATACCGTCTGTGCTTGTGGCATAGGCAAGGCGGTGATTCCACCCCGCCTCATACCACATTTTGTAAATCCCCTCATCCATATCATACCACACGCCGCCGCTTTTTGGTCCGGCACCGGGCTGTGTCGCAGACAACTCATAGTATGTTTCTGGTTTAAGCACAGGGTTTCCGTCGTATTGTACCGGCTTATGATAGACGGTTGTAAGATCGGTATTTGCTATAAGAAAATCATCTACAAATAGCTGTCGCCCGATAGTTATGTCAATTATATCCGGCTTGTATCCCCCCTCAGCTGGGTAACGCAAATATGGAATATTATCCGATTCATCAGAAAGGGGGTCCACATCATTCGGGGGCCACACTTCCGGCAGCACGATGCCATTGTAAAGACGTTTGCTCGAACTGGCATCTGTCGCTCGCAAGTCGTTGAAGGTGTCTTTAAAATCTTGGTTGGCCAACGTTTGACCATTGGAGATGATGACCGGAAAGACTAATAAAACAATAATCAGCATGCAAATCTTGTATCTTTTTCTCATGCAACATACCCATAATACTATCCATCTATAGATAAAATAAGGTTTTCTGTAAAAATAATCGGATAGCAACACCTTTCGTTTAATTCAGATGTATGTTATCGTGCCAGTCTTTTCTTTGAAATAGAGAATCCAACTATCGTTGAAGCAAAAATAAACATAGCGACTACATAATAGATGCCATTGTTTCCCGTTACAGGAGCAGTTGTCGATGCGGCAGTTGTTGTCACAGTAGTTACAGATGCATCATAGTCTCTACCATAGACAGCAATTTCTCTTATAGCAATTGTCTTATTTTCAGTATCGGAATTAGCGAATCCATCATATGTACCATTACCATCGGTTACACCCGCACCCTTAATAAAACCGAAGCGAACGTACTGACCCGAACCGGACAAGGAAAATCCAACCATCGTGGAAATCTTGCCACCGATTATATCTTCAGGCGAATTAGTTTTTTCTGTGTCGATCAAGTTGGTATAGTCTCCACCGGCAAGTCTCTTTGCACAGCGGTCCCAACTACCCACAAGCGTCCAATCTGTACCGTTGTCGCTCACATAAACATCACCACTCTGTGGAAAGCCATTTAATGAAGTTGACATAAATGCCAGTGCTTCAAGTGTTTTCTTTTGCCCCAAATTGTAGGTTAAGAGCGCTTTATAAATACTATCGCTTTTTCCAGTCTCGCCCTTTACATTATAAGTAATGTACGCGCCATCAGCGAAGTTCGCATAAAAAGAAAGTGCACCCTGTGCTTTTTTACCGTTAAGAAGTTCTTCCCCAGTGTTTCCACTAGACCAGACACCGTCAGTGGCACCGGCAACCGTTCTCTCAAGGCCGGTTGCGCCAATAAGAGATACACCATAGCTAATTTTTGCAATATCTGCTATCTGATCAGCAGTTAACGAGTTTGCAGCAAAAGATGTCTTGGAATATTCCGGACTAGAGGCAAGGAGACCTGAACTAAGGTTTTTGTTCTCATCAGGCACAGCGGTCAGCTCCGAAAGAGCATTGCCTATGGGTTTTGCTGCAGAAGCAGATGGTGCTATCATTAACGATATAATAATAGCAAACAACACGATAGATAGGTACTTTTTCATAGCAATTTCCTCCAAAAATTTCATTTAAGACAAACAAAATTGTCTGAAGACAAACAAAATTGTCTGACATCAGTATATCATACGCTTTTTGATATGTCAATATGAACTGACCCCAAAAAGTTAGACAAAGTTTTTTGACAGAACTTGTGCAAACTGAATATTAAGCGACTATGATGGCTTGGGACCTGTGTTCAGCAGGTGTCAAGCCATTCAGTTTTAGCTTGATCCTGCGGTTGTTGTAATAGTCAAGATAATCCTCTAACTCCAAGCGAAAATGTTCGAGTGAATCAAATTCTTGTAAGTACAACAACTCGCTTTTGAGTATCCCAAAAAAGTTTTCTATGACTGCGTTGTCAAGACAATTCCCTTTGCGACTCATGCTCTGCCGGATTCCCTTTCTTTTTAACATTCGTTGATACTGCTTGTGCTGGTAGTGCCAGCCTTGGTCGGAATGTAGAATTAGATTTGTATTATCCGGTATCGCTTTAAACGCTTTTTCCAGCATATCTGTAACCATGCTCAAATACGGATGGTCTGAAATGGTATAGGCAACAAGGTTCTCACTACATAAATCCAGTATCGGTGAAAGATAAAGCTTCCGACCAAACAAGCTGAACTCTGTAACATCAGTAACCCATTTTGTATTCGGCTTAGCTGCGAAAAAATCACGTTCGAGCAGGTTTGGCGCCACCTTACCGACCTCACCTTTGTAAGAGCGGTACTTCTTCAGTCGCACCTTGCAGACAATTCCCAGCTGTTTCATCAGTCGTTGTACGGTTTTATGATTAATACCATAACCGCGTTTATGTAGCTCGGCTGTGATACGGCGATAGCCGTATCTGCCTTTGTGTTCATGATGAATGGTAGTGATCTGTGTTTTGATTTCACTGTATTTATCTACTGAAGTTCTTTGCTTTGCATAGTAATAGTAGGTGCTGCGTGGAAGTCCAGAAACTTCTATCAACAGTGAAATCTTATGTTTGTGCCTTAGTTCCCAGATCACTTGCGCTTTTTCTCTTGCTCTTCCCTTTGTAAAACCAAGGCATTCAATTTTTTTAAGTAGTCTACCTCCGCTCTCAATCGCTGGTTTTCAGCAATCAGGTCTTCTTCAACCTTTTTATCTAGTTTAAGTAGTCGTCCTTTCCTTGTTCCTGTTGCAGAACTGGCTTTCCCTCGACGCTCAACATACAGACCTCCCGGTCCTTCTTCGAGGTAGATGCGTTCCCAATTGGAAACTGCCGTATTAGAATTGATGCCGAATCGTCTATTTATCTCTCTGATACTTAACTTTTCTTTGCGCATGGTTTCAACAACCATTTGCTTGAATTCACCTGTGTATTTTTTATTTGGTTTTCCTTTGGGCATAACAAAACTGCACCCCTTTTCGTTTTTCATGTGTTTATTATATCACATGTCTAACTTTTTGGGTGCAGTTCAATATATAAAAATGATATTATGATACAATAATGCATATCAAAAAAAACCCTGCATTTTATTTGCAGGGGTCAGCCCGTCAAAAAAGCCCACATCTACTGGGCTTTTTCTCGTTTTTATGGTATAATAGAGTCATCCCAAAAATGAGGTGACAAAAATGTTAAGACGGGAAAAAGACAGCCGCGAGCAGGTGGAAATATTCAGCATTGACGCGTTTGTGCCGAAGGACCATTTGTTGCGGAAGATCGATTCGGCGGTGGATTTTTCAAGGATATACGATCTGGTGGAAGACCTTTACTGTAAGGACAACGGGCGGCCGAGCGTCGACCCGGTGGTGCTTTTTAAGATGGTCTTGGTTCAGCATCTGTACGGCATCCCGTCTCTGAGGAAAACAGCGGAGGAAGTCTCCATGAACGTGGCCTGCCGCTGGTTTTTGGGCTACGCCATGAACGAGCAGACACCCCATTTTGCCACCGTCAGCTACAATTTCAGGCATCGTTTTACCGAGGAAACCATCGAGAAGATCTTCTACTGGATCTTAAGCGAGATTGAGAAGGCGGGGTATCTGTCCCCGGAAACGGTATTTGTGGACGGCACCCACATCAAAGCCAACGCCAACATAAAGAAGGCGGTGAAAAAGGCGATTCCGGCGGCCGCGAAGCGCTACGAGAAAGAGCTGATGGAGGAGATCAACCAAGACCGCCGGGACCACGGCAAAAAGCCGTTTGACGATCATGATGATGATTCGGTGACCGGGGAGAAAGCCGTCACGGTTTCCACCACCGACCCGGATAGCGGCCTGTTTCACAAGGGGGAGCACAAGAAATGTTTCGCTTACGAGGCGCACACCGCCTGCGACAAGAAGGGGTTTGTCCTGGATGTGACGGTGACGCCCGGAAATATTCACGACAGCATTGCCTTTGACCCCCTTTATGACCGGCTCATCGAGCGATTTGATGAGCATATCCGCAATGTCGTGGCCGATTCCGCCTACAAAACCCCTTGGATCTGCAAACGCATCATCGACGACGGGAAAATCCCTTTCATGCCCTACAAGCGCCCCATGGGTAGCAACAACGTCATGCGGCCGAAAGATTTTATCTATGACGAACAGTTCGACTGTGTCCTCTGCCCCGAGAATCAGGTCTTGACTTATTCCACCACCAACCGTGACGGCTATCGCGAATTCAAAAGCAACCCCGAAATCTGCAAAAACTGCCCCAGACTCGGCGACTGTACCCAAAGCAAAAAGCACCAAAAGGTCGTTACCAAGCACATCTGGACGGATTACCTGGAGCTTGCGGAAGATTACCGGCATACGGACACGTATAAGGAACTGTACGGCCGTCGCAAGGAAACGATCGAACGCGTCTTTGCCGACGCGAAGGAAAAATACGGCATGCGTTATACCCTTTATCGTGGCTTGGCCCAGGTTACAAAATGGGTCAGGCTTAAGTTCGCTGCCATGAATTTGAAAAAGCTGGCCTTGCGGAAGGCGAAAGAGCCTTCCCCCGGGCCGATTTATTACAATTTTGCGAAATTGTCTGAGTTTGCTTTGCAAATTTTGAGATTATATAAAGAACCGGCTTTCTCACTTGCGTGAAAAACCGGTTCTTTGACGGACTGACCCCTGCATTTTATTTGCAGGGGTTTTTTTGATCAATTTTTATTTACTATATCTTCCATATGTCGTATAGTAGACAATAGATGAGCGATCATTGTTTGTTCTGCACCATCCGAATCTCGGCTTTTCAGTGCTTCATAAATAGCTTTATGCTCTCCGTGTGTATGTTTTACAGATTCTATAACTAAAAATGATTTTGCAGAATATTGTTTAAACACGGTCACCGTTTGTTTAAATATATTATGCAACAGTCTATTTTTACTTGCTTTTATAATAGTAGAGTGAAAAAGCTCGTCATAGAGTGCTAAATCGGTATAATTTTCCGAATCAAAAGCCTTTTCGAAACGGTCTAAAATCTTTTTAAGTTCACCAATGTCGTTATCAGTGATATTTTTTGTCGCAAGTTTCGCAGCAAAAGGTTCGATACACATGCGCAGTTCCTGATATTCTTTTAATTCGATTTCATTGCCCTTGATCCATGTGATGGCTTTACTTCGCAAAAGCACATTTTCCTCTTCGCTAGTGATCACTGCAAAGGCCCCTCGTCCAGGAATAATGTCAATATAACCAATGGCCTTTAATGTGCGAAGTGCCTCCCGAACTGTCGAACGACCAACATTCAGATGTTCTGACAATTCTTTTTCTGTCATTATCTTATCTCCCGGCTTAATTTTTCCGGAAAGTAAATATTTTTTAATTTCATTAATCGCATTATCGGTTAATGATACTCTTTTTACACTTTGCATTTCATACCTCGTTTTGAACATCACACAATTTCACATAGTATATATGGTATCATATTTTTTCAAACAAATCAAGTAAGAATATTTTAGTGATTATTGTATTCTTATATTATGACCTTCGACATCAATCCCACGCACTCAACATGTGATACTTAGGCTATTTATCCAAATCCAGCCGAAATGCTTGTTTTAAAAGCTTTTTCCTTACTAAACCCGATTCTTGACATCTAAGTCATCGCTTTGTTTAAGTAGGCTATTTTGCTTTCTTACTGTATTTTTGTGCTTTTCGATGGGTGCCATTTTCATTGAACTGCCCCAGTTTGTGCGGACAGTACAAAAACAGCCTAAATGGTAGTTGATATTGAATATTAGGCAACATACTGGCACCGCTTTTCAAGTGGTGTCAGTTTTGTTTTTAGTTGGATGC
The DNA here is from genome assembly GCA_012519315.1 of Clostridiales bacterium. Classification (GTDB taxonomy): domain Bacteria; phylum Bacillota; class Clostridia; order Oscillospirales; family CAG-272; genus JAAYQM01. Next base: position 13,235 of record JAAYQM010000085.1, read on the forward strand.
GCTGGTGATTGTAAAAATGGATGTATTCACCTATGAGGAGGCGAGCCTCTTCATAGGTCTGAAGTTTTGTTCGGTAAATGCACTCGGTTTTGAGAATGGAGAAGAAATTTTCTGCTAAAGCATTGTCATATGGATTACCACGTCTTGACATAGAGGGTGTAATGTCGTATGACTGTGTCAGGCGATAATATGCTTTCGATGTGTATTGGAAGCCTTGGTCACTGTGGAGCTGTAACTCTGCAGTGACTTTTTCTTTTCTCCTGGCTGCACGAATGGTACTTAAAACAAGGTTCACATTTTGTTCTGTTCCGGTCTTGTAGGCAACAATGCTGTTGTCATACAAATCTCTGATGACTGACAAGTAGAGAACGCCTTGTTTTGTGTGTATGTATGAAATATCTGTAACCCACTTTTGATTTGGTCTTTCAGCAGAGAAATCTCTGTTAAGCAAATTAGGGTATCTGTACAAATATCCACCGTAATTGCGGTATTTCTTTCTTCTGACCACCGACAGCAAACCATATTTTTGCATAACTCTCAACACTGTCTTTGGGTTGCGGTATATGCCGTTTCTTTCAAGCCATATATGTACTCTACGGTATCCGTAGGTTTTACCACATTCGTCTTGGCATTCTTGTATTTTTTCTGCTAAAGGCAGATCCCATGCTGGTGTATCCATACGAGAAACATATCCGTAATACCCACTTCGAGATACGCCAAAGAACCGGCACATTTCGCTAATTGCATATTTTTCTTTGTGACGGTAGATTACCATATATTTTACGCTTGTCCTCACTTCCTTCCTGTGACCGAGAGAAAATCCCGCATCAATTCATTCTCCATTTCTAACGCTTTAATTTTGGCTTCTTTTTGAGCGAGAATATATTTGAGTTCGGCAACTTTATCTTGTTTGGTCACAACGTAGTGCTTCGGTGGTCTACCTTTTTGTTTTAACGCTATGCCTACTTCCAGTTTCTTCTGTTTACAATTGTATCTAGTCTTAAATTCGCGCATTTGTTTGTATGTAAAACCAAATCTTTCTCCTATCTTTCGCAGAGATAATCCTTTCTCATACAATTCGATTATTTCTTTTTCATACTCTTGTATATGTCTATATTCTCTTGGCATAACAAAACCTCCTATGGTAGTTTCTTTCATTCTACCATAAGAGGCTGTTTTTTCTATTGTCCGTTTTTACTGGACTTGTTTGGATGTATACTAATAAAGTAGACAGCGGATAGTGAAATGCAGTATAATTTCAGTAGACAGTAAAAAGGAGATAAAAAAATGAGTACTTATCGAAAA
>JAAYQM010000086.1 GCA_012519315.1 Clostridiales bacterium
GAACCTCTAAAACACCAAATTCACTTATATTTAATCCACTTTCCTGAACACTTTTTTCAATTTTAGAAAAAAGACTATTATGAGTCCTAGCCATAGCTAATACTATATTTAAATTTATATCCTTCATGCAATCACCTTACAGTTATATTATCTCGATTTCAAGATAATTATACAATAAATATATCTTGATTTCAAGATATATTTATAAAACAAAAAAAAAGCAGGACCGAAGTCCTGCTTATACCTGGGAATATGAAGTTGTATGCTGGAATTCATCATAAAAAAGCAAAATATCTTTATATACATCCAACTTTTTCTCTTCGTTGAGTATCTCATGACGCATATGTTCATACAGTTTGCTGCTGATATTTGTATAGCCCAGCTCCGATAAAAAAGAGATTAGCTGTTCAAATCGCTTTCTTGATCGAATAACCGGGTCTTCCTCACCGGCAATAACAAGAATTGGCAAATGTGGGTTGCTTACATGCCAGTTTCTTTTCTCAAAAGCCGCTTTTTGCAGCCTCAAAAGGTTGATAAACCCATTTGTGGTAAAGATAAATCCACATTTCGGATCTTGGTTGTATTGTGCAACATTGGCTTGGTTTTCTGAGAGCCAGCCATTCGGAATCGAATTTCCGGCATTAAACTGCGAAAAGGCCATAGCATTCAACATTTTATTCGGAGCCTTTTCCTTAATGAAGGGTTTTGAAAGCCTGGCCAGAAGCAGACCAAGCCCCGCTGCCGCATTATAGGTCGGCGGACCGCACAGAACAACTTTGTCAATTTCCGAATCATATCTTTTCAGATAACCCCGGGCAACAAGCGTACCCATGCTGTGACTAAACAGAAATACAGGAAGGCCAGAATAGATATGTTTAATATACTTTGTAACGGTATGCAGATCCTCAATGATTGCCTGTTCATTCTCGGTATAGAAAAAGCCATAATCCTCTGCCTTTTCCACACTTCCACCATGTCCACGATGGTCATGAATAACACACACATATCCATGATCGGAAAGATAATTCATGAAGTCGTAGTATCTCTCCTTGTGTTCAGCCATACCATGGGAAAACTGAATAACGCCTTTGGGATTCCCCTCTGGCACAATCACTGCGATTTCCAGCCCCAGTCCGTCAAACTCAGAAAGTATTTTTTCGATTCTCATGTTGCCTCCTTTTCGTTATAAGAGCGAAGAAAAACATCCACTCGGATTTTGTTACCATATTATCAATCATTTTCAAAAACTTTCCACAGACACAGGGGGTAGGTTTGCCTAAAGACTATGACCGCATTTTCTCACAACGGTCAATGAGATGCTCCAAATCACCGCACTTTAATTCTAAAATCCGCCGAAACCGGGCCATAGCATTCGGGTTCATACCGGTTTCCAGCCAGCCCATGATCATACCGAAGCTGACACATTTCAGATAATCTACAACGGTGGTATAATCCTCAGATGTCATTTTTCGGTTGCCTAGAACGCCGTCTACATACGTCCTGACCACATAAGTACAGACCCGCCATTGGTATTGCTCATAAATGTCTCGGTTGACGGAATGATAGATATGAAGCACCGCTTTCTGATTGGCCAGAGCAAATTCCAGTGCTGCATTGATACAATCGTCCAGGGAATCGATGGTAGGATGCCCCCGGATAATCCGCTCCGCATCCTCATCTACAATGCTTTCCACCAATTGCGGCAGGTCCTGGTAATAGTAATAAAAGGTATTGCGGTTCACGCCGCAGTCATCTACAATATCCCGAATGGTAATTTGGCTCAAAGGCTTCTCGTTCAATAGTTTCACAAATGAATCCCGAATGGCTTTTTTAGTAAAACTGGCCATGCGTTACGCCTCCTTATTACACAGTGTAACGACATCTGAAATATCACATTGAAGGGCAACACATATTTTTACAATCGTATCCAGATGGACCGGCTGATCTTTTCCCATTTTAGCAATCACGGACGAACTGAGATGTGCCATATTCTGTAAATCTTTTTTCTTCAATTTACGGTCAATCAACAGTTTCCAAAGGCTGTTATAAGAAAGGCTAAGCGTTGCATTATCCATTTTTCCACCCCACAGTGTTGTGTCATGATATATATTATATCGTTTTTTTCTTCTAATACGCAATAGAATTTACACGAAATCGCTATTTTTATATAGTTAATAAAAAGTCCGCCGATTACAAGTCATCACGCAAAAGTTTTTTGGAGACAATCTTCAGATAGAATTTATATGGATGTTTGCAAAGTAGAAAGGAACAAATACGAAGGAAATTCGTATGTAGTAAGATGCCGCCCGGAAAGAAGCGTTCTCTTAGGGATTGAAGAAAAACTTAAATGAACAGCTTCAAGCGGGGCAAAAAAGACCAGTCACTTCAAGCATTCATGCCTGATTGTGACTGGTCTTTTTATAAAGATTGATATGTCAACACTTTTTTGGACATATTTTTACCGAACAATTTATATAAATCCCCATGAATTTGTTTGCAATTATAAGATTATTTATTTGGTCCAGTCAAGGGTAAATGAACTCGCTATCGCTC
>JAAYQM010000087.1 GCA_012519315.1 Clostridiales bacterium
ATCGAACAACTGTTTACACAAAATTTTACGGCGTGCTTATACAAACTGAAAATTGTATTGTTCGAGCCGATTATGCATACTTCGGTAAAAATTTTGAATCCTATTTGCGTACAGCAATAGATGTTTATACTTCAATGGAACAAACTATTTCTGAAAAATATCATATTCCTTCAAAGCCAGGAAAAGCTAAAGCTATTGCACAACATATACAGGAAATTCCTCATTTTAATAAGGATATTGCAGATAAACTATTGTTTATAGAACTACTGGGACAAAATTAGCTAAATGTTAAAAAGACCACACAGGAGTATAAAAACTCTTATGTGGTCTTTTTGCGCTCCGCTTGAAGCTGTTCATTTAAGATTTTCTTTAATCCCTAAGTGAACGCTTCTTTATACGATGCCCTTTTTATCAAAACGAGATTGATAAAGGCGCATTAGCCTTGTTTAGTAATCAAAGATGCCCTCGTACACGAGATTTCGGATGAGGGGATGGATAACATTATAGACATAGGTGCTTCCTAAAACATGCATACCGAAATAAAGGGCGATTTGATTTTTGGTATCCACCATCGTAAAGGCGCCGGCGGCACCGTCCCATCCGAATTCCCCAACCGGTGAACGGGAGAGGGAATACGCGGGATTAATGTGGACCCTGCCGCAGAGACCCCAGCCGTAACCGTATAGCCGGTTGATTACAAAATCCTTCATGGCCTCATCGGACAGCAGATTTTTCTCCATTAAAGCAATTGTTTCGGGCTTTAGGAGGCGATAACCGTCTTGGGAGGTACCGCCGCAGGCCAATACCGTTACAAATTTAATATAGTCGTCCACACAGCTGAAAAGTCCTGCGCCGCCACTTTCATAATTATCGATAAATTGATATTGATTTCTCAATTCTATTTTTCTGGCGGTTCCGTTATATACATTATACCGATACATATCCGAGAACCGCAAAAGATCCTCCTTAGCCGGAACAAAGCCGGTATCGGGCATATCCAAAGGTTCAAATATTGTCTTTTTCAGATATTCCGAAAACCGCATTTCCGTAATAACCTCAATAACCGCTGCCAGTATATCGTGACATAGACTATAACGATAACGCATTCCTGGCTCAAATAAAAGCTTCTTTTTTGCCATCGCTTTAACGATATTAACGGTCCCGGAATCAGGCTTTTTTGCGGCCTCCCGAATCGGTTCGTCGTTGATGTTATAATCGAAGCCTCCGGTCATGGTGAAAAGATGAACAATTTGCAGTTTGTTCCGACTTTTATGACAGGTTTTATCCGGGTTTTGGATATACAGCGTTTCAAATTCAGGGATATACTTTGATACCGGATCGTCAAGGTTTAATTTTCCTTCTTCAATCAATCGCATTGCTGCCGTACAGGTGATGACTTTTGTGGCCGAAAAAATCCAATACAGATCATTAGGCGACGCTTTCCTGTGGGTTTCTAAGCTTGAGTAGCCGGCACAATGCCGGAAAATCAATTCGCCGTTTTTTGTAACTGCAAGATCACAGGCAGGAATGCCGCAATTAGGCAGATTGTCAAGAAGGTTTTCAAGTTTATCAAATTTCATTAAAGCTGACCTCGTTACTATGATTATTACAACATATAAAATGGTGAAAGCCAAGATATCGTCTTAATTTTCATGTGGTGGAGTTTCAAAATCAATAACAATCATCTGATGCAGCTCAAACTGTTCAACAGTAAAGGACAGAATGCCCTCCGCAATAGTAAAGGGGATATCACGCATTTGAGGCGCAAAGTAGACCCTGGTTACCCTCTCAGGCAGTTTCAATTGAACCTGAATATCTGACAGGGGAACAATTGACTCAATAACCTCTGTCTTAGCACCGCGCAGCGTTGTGTGAGCGAACAGCAGGTGGACAACATAGTTCCGGTCACCTCGCATTAATGTAGCCACTCCACGGTCGGGCAGGTTTACACGCATAGTAACCGAATCGGATATTAGATGCTCAATTAATACTGTGCATAATTCCTTGAGATGCAACGAACCGGATTTTGCATAGTCGGTAAAAATATCCCAAGCAATATATGCAGTTTTATCGGTTACAACCGCTCCCGGCGTGGTTATCTCTCGATGAGGGGCGTGTTGGTGTGACATAAAGTGATCGGGAGTGCGATTAAAGTAAGGTTCTGCCACCCAGGCGACACATTCTCCCCCCGAAAGGGTAACTGTCCGAACCGGCTCATACATAACATAAGCTGCTACCCCGTTTGTCATCGGAAGCTTCTCCTCCGGAACCATATAGGTCGGACAGAACGCTCCATCTCCCTCAAATCTTACTCCAAAATCAATTGCGAACGCATCCCGAGCTGTATTTAATCCTGAATCACCACTTGCCAGTACTCGCCCTCCATGCGCAAGATAGTCCTCTATCCTTTTGCAGAGCTCGTTATCTATCTTGATCCCATCCGGCAAAATCAGCAGACAATAATCCTCAAATCTGCTCTCCAGATCAATGATATCAAAGAGATAATTTCCCTCAAGCAGCATACGGGTTACACCAACATCGGCGGGAGGATTACGGTCGGATATGTAAAGCTCGCTTGTCGCTTGAATAGAAAGGACGGCAATGTCTGATATAGCCTCGACATCTTTACACCACCGTTCTTTTTCCTTAACCTCTGAATATGCCTTTCCGATTAGCCGATAAGTTGCCATGCACATTTCACCCGATGGATGAAGCTGATCCCCAACCGAGCAGCGCGCGCCCATTGCAAGACACAATGATGTCTCATACCTTAATGCGTTGGGATGTTTGTAGCCGCCAAACTCGCCCCATGTATTATGAAACTTTCCGGTCATGCCAAGATATGCTTTTCCAAGTGTGCGTGCATATGCCGCCGACATCGGGAAGTGATCATAGCCCCAACCACCCGTCGGCAGACTCTCCAGCTCAAGGTGAGTATTATACCCGACAATATCCCGCCTGCCTCGGCGTGTATTGCCAGCATTGTGATAAATTCTTGTATGTGGATTATACTTTCTAACCACCGACTCCAGCCGCTCACAGTAATTTTTATACACCAACTCACCATGAAGTACTACATCCTTAAGCCGGCGTGGGTCAAGCCCTTTTTCTCGCATGCTCGAAATACAGCGTGTGCAATAGCATACCCGAACGTCGCTGATATCAAAAAAAACCGCCTCCGGGTTATACCTCTGCATTATCTCCTCTGTTTCGTCACACAGACAGTCAAGATATGGAGTGTTGAAGCAAAGCATATGATATCTTGCTACATTTAGAAAATCGGGAGATGCATTCGGCTTTCTGACATTGAGCCATTCCGGATGCAAGAACGCCCTGCGCTCGTCAAAGCCCGCCGAGTGATAGATCGGAGTATGCACACCAATTTCCCGACATGCCTCAATCTGCGCATCAAGCAGGTCAAAGGACAGACCGGGATGTATGGGATTTACCTGTGATGCAAAATAAGAATACCCGTGATGACATTTTGAGAAAAGGGTAATCGACTCTACCTCTCCGGCAAGAAGCGCTTCCTGAAACTGTTTTTTGTTAAATTTATGACCAACTTCGGGAATTTTTTCTGAAGTGTGAAAGTCTAAATGAACCTGCCTGAATACTAAGTCACTCATAATTAAATTCCTTTCCTTTTTAGAAAACATAAACAAATATACTGTACTATTATTTTGTGATTTCGGTTTCGCTTTGTACACGGGCTACGCACGGGATTGATAAGCACGCATCGACCTCGTTCCTCCAAATGAGGCGATATAAGAAAATTGTTGGCATTTATTGAATTTTATTATAACATAGGATATGCTATATTACAAGCGGAGCCCTTACTTGCAACCTTTAAAAGTTCGGAAGAGAAACTATGAAGGAAAAGCTTCGCCCCGGCGTCATAACCTTCGGCACACGGGGCATGAAAACAATCAAAATGATACATAATCTAATCAGACTTTGAGAGAAAGGTTATAACGCTCTCTCCTATTCGTATCATATAATAATAAAAACCTATCAAAAATATCCCTTTACTTATATATCTCACCATGGTATAATGATACCACGATGAAGTAACGCAATTCGCCGCTGGCGAATTTAGAAATTTGCCGCACTGTGTAGCGCAAATTGGTAAGCTACTGCAAATTTATGGTATAATATGCAAAATATAATAAGATATTACCGGTTGGACAGGTGACTGATCCAAGGTTTTTTAAGCTTTAGGGCGGGAGCTTCTTAACTGGAGTTTCCGCCCTTATTAATATTTTAAGACAAAGACGCAACGATAAAAAAGTCATAAAATTCTATCGGGCTTAATATTTTGAGGACATATTCTACTGCCAAAAAAACCAGAGCGTGTCACATCTTTCAAGGATGTGGGCTTTACGAACATAGATTTTAGAGAGGATAATATATAATGAAGGTTATTATTGTCGGTTGCGGAAAAATAGGCTATACGATCGCAAAAGTCCTATCTGTGAAGAAAGATATCCATGTTACGGTTGTGGATAGCAATCCGAATATATTGGACAACGCGGCTGAGCCGATCGATGTCATATTTATTTCGGGCAATGGAGTAAACGAAAAAACGCTGATAGAAGCGGGAGCCAAAGACGCAAATTTGATTCTAAGCACAACGAATTCTGATGAGTTGAACGTATTATGCTGTATTATGGCAGAACGTCTCGGAACGAAACATTCCATAGCAAGGGTACGGAAGCCTGAGTATATGCTGGAATATAACAAGCTGTGGAAAGACCTCGGGATTGACGTAGTCATCAATCCGGAACGGCAAGCGGCAAGAGAAATTTCAAGGATTTTGAGATACCCCGCCGCTAACGAGGTAGAAACCTTTGTAGGCGGCAGGATCGAAATGGTTACTATTAAAGTATCTGAAACGCCGGATTTTTTTGTGGGGAAGCGTGTATCGCAGCTTTTTGACAGAAAAATGGGGGTCCTTCTTGCGGTTGTTGAAAGGGGAGAGAAAGCACTCATCCCGGATGGCGATTTTGTTTTTGAGGAGTTTGACATTGTTAGAATGATTGGCCGCCCGTCGCATATTATGAAAGTTCTTACCCACATTAATAAGAACCCCAAAAAAGCGCAGGAAGTTATGATCATCGGCGGTGGAAGAATCACCCATTACCTTGTTGAGCTTTTAATCCGGCATATATCCAAGACCAATATTAAAATTGTCGAAAAAGACCGGGCAAAATGTGAGGCGCTATACGAATCCCTAACCTTGGCCGGATTTGGCGACCGCTGCCTATTTGTACACGGAGACGGAGCGGACGAGGAACTACTCAGTGCTGAGGAGTTAGACAAAATGGACGCCTTCGTATGCCTGACGGACCGGGATGAAGGAAACGCAATCATCTCCCTTTACGCCCAGCAAAGAGGCGTTCGGAAGGTTGTTACAAAAATTAACCATATGCACCAAAGCATGATTCGAAACCTGGGCTTAGGATTGGGAAACATTATCGTACCTCAAAACATAACGGCCAACAGCGTTATCCGTTATGTTGACGGTCTGACCGGCATCATCGGAAACGAGATCAAAACGAAGCATCAAATCTTTTCCGGTGAAAATGAAACGATTGACGCGATTGAATTCCAGGTGAACCAAAAAGCAAAATGTCTTGGAATACCGATAAAGGACTTACGGCTAAAAAAAGGAATATTAATAGGTTGTATCAGCAGAGAATCTGATGTTATCATTCCCTCCGGTGATACGCAGATACAAATCGGGGACAGCGTGATTATCATAGCTAAAAACAACGATATCCGCGAACTCAACGATATTTTAATGACAAGATAGAAAATTTTGCACAAAGGATAATGCAAAATGAATCACAGGCTTATATTTAAATCAATCGGTAATATTCTCAGGATAGAAGCATTATTAATGCTCTTCCCTCTTGCCGTTTCATTGATATATGGCGGTAAGGATTATTGGGCATTTTTGTGGTCTGCTTTAATAACGGTTTCAGCGGGCACATTGCTGGTTATTCTTAAACCAAAAGACAAAAATTTCAGAACGAGGGACGCCTTTGTCGTGGCCGGACTTTCCTGGATTCTGTTTTCGTTTTTTGGTGCGCTGCCATTTTACTTCTCCGGGTATTTTAACAGTTTCATCGACTGCATATTTGAATCTGTATCAGGGTTCTCAACCGCAGGTTCTTCTATCCTTACCAATATTGAAGTACTGCCGAAAGGGATACTGTTTTGGCGGAGCTTTTCCCATTGGATCGGCGGCATGGGAATTCTGATGTTTTTTATGGCAATTACACAATCCAACGCTTCGCTGGTAAACCTGCTGAGAGCGGAGAGTACAGGTCCGTCACCCGATAAAATTGTCCCAAAAATACGAGAAACAGCAAGAATCATGTATCAGATATATTTCGCACTGACTATATTTCTGATTATCCTCTTAATGATAGCAGGATTGCCGATATATGACGCAGTCACTAATGCCTTTTCCACCGCAGGGACCGGCGGTTTTTCTAATATGAACGCAAGCATCGGGGCATACAACAACCTCGCTGTCGAAATCATCATCACGGTCTTTATGTTTTTATTCGGAATCAATTTTTCGCTATTCTTTTTCCTGATTGAAAGAAAATTTTTAAAGTTTTTCAAAGACAACGAATTAAGAGTCTATATCGGGGTCGTCATAGCCGCAATCTTTATCATTACGATTGATATATCCGGTATTTATGGTGGAGTCGTCAATGCTTTAAGGCATTCCTCCTTTCAGGTATCCTCAATCATATCGTCAACAGGCTTCTCAACGGCGAATTTCAACCTTTGGCCTACTCTTAGCAAATGTATATTAATGCTTTTACTGGTAACGGGGTGCTGCGCCGGATCCACCGGCGGTGGGATAAAGCTTATAAGATTTATTCTCCTTTCTAAAGCGGTGAAAATCGAATTAGGCAAAATTTTTCACCCCGGAAGTGTGAAACCTGTTTCAATTAACGGAAAGAAAGTAAAGGATGATCTTGTATCAAAGACCGCTTTATTCTTCTTCATTTATTTCGCGATCTTCGTGGTTTCCGTTCTGCTCATTTCCCTTGATGGGAAGGATATTATATCGAGTACAACAGCGGTTCTCGCCTCCTTAAGCAATACAGGGCCCGGTCTCGGGATTGTCGGTCCTGCGGGGAATTATTCCGCATTTTCTGCTTTTTCTAAGGTGATTCTTTCCTTTTGCATGATCGCCGGCAGGCTGGAATTTTATCCGGTACTGATTTTATTTATCCCTTCTGTCTGGAAAAAAGGTGTCATAAAATAAAAAGCATATCACTGTTTCAAAACTCAGCAGCAAAGGAATTTGCGCGCCTGCGCGCCTACGCTTCGTTGCGTGTCCGAATCCAACCATTCCTTTGCTGCATCGACAGGCGCAAATATAAAACAGTTTTCTATTGAAACCAGTTGCTTTTATTGCAAAACCGTTCCCATATTAAATTAAGGTAAACAAAAACTGAAGATTGGAGCGTTTCTATGAGCGTATGTGCGATTCATAACCTAACTCGAAATTATGGCAAAGAACGTGGGGTGTTCAATTTATCCTTTTCGATCAATCGGGGCGAGGTGTTTGGCTTTCTTGGTCCAAACGGCGCGGGAAAAACCACGACAATCCGTCACCTGATGGGCTTTTTAAAGCCGGAAGAAGGATATTGCACCATCGGCGGGAAGGATTGTTGGAAAGACCGCGCCGTTATTCAGAAATCTCTGGGTTATATTCCGGGAGAAATGGTGTTCTTTGACGATATGACCGGAACAGACTTCTTGACCTTTATGGCGAAGTATCGTAAGGTTAAATCGGACAGGCGCACCAAAGAGTTGCTGGACCGTTTTGAGCTGGACCCACGCAGCAAGCTCAAGAAAATGAGCAAGGGCATGAAGCAAAAGGTAGGCATCGTGGCAGCCTTCATGCACGACCCGGAGGTTTTGATCCTTGACGAACCCACCAGCGGACTCGATCCGCTGATGCAAAGCAGGTTTGTAGAATTGATATTGGAGGAGAAGGCAAAAGGCAAGACTATTCTGATGTCATCCCATATGTTTGAAGAGGTCGAGCGCACCTGCACCCGCGTGGCTATTATAAAAAAGGGCAGGCTTGTGGCAATGGATGCGGTGGAGACATTAAAAGCGGCACAGGCAAAGAAATTCGTAATTACATTGGAAAGCGAGGAGGCTACCGCCGCTTTCGCGCAGGAAGGCCTGCGCATTATCGATATTTCACAAAACCGGGTAACTGTGATTGTGCAAAATAACATCAAAGAACTAATAGCTGTCATGAACCGTTTCCCTGTCACGAATATTGCCACACCAAATCAGAGTCTTGAAGAAATTTTTATGCAGTATTATGGGGGAGGGATAGTAGGATGAATTTGACTTTATACAAACGCGGCATTCAGGGAAGCTGGAAGATGCTTCTGATCTTTGCCGCTGTGATATCCATGTATTTCACCGTCATCGTCTCCATGTTTGACCCGGCACTGGGAAGTGCCTTAAACGAGTTTGCCAAAGCCATGCCGGAACTGATGGCGATAGTGGGTATGAATCCTGCATCCGCTGAGCTTATCAGCTTTTTGGAGGCTTACCTTTACGGTTTTATCATGCTTGTATTTCCTATGCTTTTTTGTATTCTCAGTGCGAACAAACTCATAGCCCGTCACATTGACCGCGGTTCTATGACCTATTTGTTAGCGGCCCCTGTCAAACGTGTCACGGTTGCTTTTACTCAAATGAAGGTCATGGTTACCGGGCTGTTCACACTGGTTATCTTTGCTACCCTGCTAGGGATCGTTAATTGTGAAATTTCATTTCCCGGACAGCTGGATATCGGTAAGTTTATTCTACTCAACATCGGTGCCTTTTGCCTTCAGCTATTTATCGGCAGTATCTGCTTCTTGAGCTCCTGCATTTTCAATGACGTTAAATATGCTGTCGGGATAGGAGCCGGAATACCCGCGCTTGGATTTATTATTCAGATGATTGCTAACGCCGGAAAAGAACTGGAAACTGCAAAATACTTTACTTTTTTCACCCTGTTTGATTCAGATGGAATTATTGCAGGTGATCCTTTCGCGTTCTGGGGAATCGCCGCCCTTTTTGCAGGAGCCCTTGCGTTGTTCACCGCGGCCATTGTTGTTTTTGTAAAAAAGGATCTGCATATATAATAAAGTCAGTTCCGGCACCCTGCTTTACTATACTCTGAATAATATCAACAGTCCGCAAATCTCGGCACTCCCGATTTTGACATATTGGGTATTGTATATAATGATACCGGATATCCAATGATTTATCCTGTCGGAATCAAAAAAGATGAAAAAACTATAAAATACTATGCCGGAGATTTATGTGTGACTTAAGTGATAAATTTGATCAAGAAAAATTAAGTGATAGGCAATGTTTTGCAACTATTTCCGAGTGTTTGAAAAACGCATTTCGATCAATTTTTAGAGAAAACTCAATTACTGCCCTTTTTCACCTTGATTTCAAGAAAAGGTGAAAAGAGTCCGCTATCCCCTGATGGCAGGAAGATATTGGCGCCTTTTATGTAACAACGAATTGTAAAGCCGATTTGCACGCAGTATCTCGCCTCCTTGTTGTCATCATTTTTCATCCATTCTACAAAAAACAAGTTATATCAAGGCTGTAGTCCCCCTTTCTTTGATGGTCGTACGGCTGACCGGAAGCTCATCATATTCTTCATCATTGCCGGTATATCTGCCGTACATAGTACCTCCGACAACAAAGCCGCTTGTCAGAAACCTCTGACAAGCGGCTTTTATTTTAAGAATTTGATATTGAACTCCACACCACGAAACTTATACCCGCGGCTGATCAGCTGCAAAACCTTAATCGCCACAAGGTTAAAATCCAAACACAGAACCCTGGCGATCTGCCCTGCATCATACCCTATATCAGCTCCAAAATATCCTCATCCGGCAGAGCGATTTGGGATGCAAACACATATGGAAAGCGGTGATTGCATTCTTCAAATCCTTTTGAAGAGTGACGCCGTCTTCCTTTTCAAGTATTAAAACAATTTTTTAACATTCTTGTAATATTATGCAAATTTTGCTAGACAAGCATAAAAAGATTTATATTGAGTGTTTACTAATAATCTTAAGGAATAATTACAGATTCTTATTATATATTTTTGAAAATTGATAAACATGACTTTGAATTATTTGTTCTAATCGTTCAGAATCATTTGTGATGTCATTTGCCATGAGAAGAAATAAAATGGGGCTGTAAAAATGCAATGCCATAATTTGAGGGTCAAATGCACCAAACGCACCTTGCTTTATCATATTATCAAAGAGCTCGGTTTGATATTTGATGGGCTCTTCAAAAAAGTATTTTTTCAAAGTATCCCTTGCAAGCTTATTTTTATATTGCTCTCCGATGAGCATTTTGCGGAACTTACAGGCAAAATCATCCTTTATAAAAAACGAGAACAATCCTTGTGCTATTAGCTGTAAGTCAGATTCTGTAATTTGCATATAGGTATGTGCAATCTCGTTTGCATTGCCCTGTGGGATCGCTAACGAACCGGCGATAGTGTCATATCTCTTTGTCATTTCATTAAAAATAGCATTAAATATTTCTTCTTTTCCTTTAAAATGATTATAAATCGAAGCCCCTTTTATACCTACAGCAGCCGCAATATCACGCATGGAAACGCCGTCATATCCTTTTTGAGAGAACAAGTTCAGGCTTTCAAAAATAATGCGTTCTTTAGTAGAATTTAACTTTTCCATGGCCGCTCCTTTCCAAGCCAGCAATTTTCTTCCCAATGATTTTTGTCAATTTTGTTCCAAGTGTTAGCTTTTTGACTCAAGCGCATCATAGCAAACATAAACCTCAGTTTTGTGCCGACGGCAGGCTTTTTCATTGCTTTATGTGTGATTTTATCCGTTTGTGCTTCTATTTTACTTTTTATCTTAGGTGAAACCTCGCTCCATGATGATGCGTGTACATTAAAATGAAGCCGGTAGCATTTCGGAATTCCCAGCCAAAATAACTGGTTTGAAATGGATTTGCTCACTCTTTTTGCTCCGGCTCCGGCAGCCGTTGAAACGGTAATCCCCACTTTTTTAAACATAGCTTTATTTGGTCTGTGTGACAGCCACATATAAGCCAGATGATCAAAAAACGCCTTTAATTGCCCTGTCATTTCCATACAGTATGTAGGCGAATCCACAATAATTATATCGGATGCTTCCAGTACCTTCACTATTTTTTGAACATCCTCTTGATGTGGACAAAAATTTTCACCTTTCATAATACACTGAAAACAACCGATACAATAATTCGGCATATCAGCCGGCATAAAAAACTCATATACAGCCGTGCTACTGTTGCTTAACTTATTTTTGATTTGTTCGGTAATGTGATAGGTACTTCCCTTATGGGATTGCCCGTGAATTATTGTAATTTTCATAAGCTTACACCATCCTTCCTAACGTTAGTTAGCACCATTATAACTAACAAACGTTAGTTTGTCAATATATAATAAAAAGTCCCAAGCTTTTTGCGATAATACACTCCGGTCTATCAATAGATCTAACATAAAAAAGCAGACCAATTCCTTGTTTAATGGAATCGGTCTACTCAATGATATAATAATCATAAAAAGGCATAATCTTTTAATCTGATCATACACTTAAAATTGCCTGTCTTTATAAAAACGATAAGATAATAACCCGGAACTCAGCAGTAAAAGCATCCATAAAACTACGGCGATTATAACTGTAAGCAAAACATTTTCTCCTGCCCACAATATTACGTTGTTCAAAAACTCCAATGAGTTTTCCTTACCGGCAACAGCAGAAATTGTAATAACCGCAGCCGGAAAGAACGCCAACGGTAAGTATGCTAAAAACTTTGCTTTTGCATAGCCGAACTTGAAGTAAATTGGGAGCTGAATGGACTCTAAGACTGAAAAAATAAACAAACATATTATCACTGTTATAAGTGTTTCCTTCCAATTAAACCCTTCCCTCAAAACAGGCATTATTATTGCTGAAACTGCAAACGCAACAGCACCGGTGGAGATATTGAGGAATATGGCAAAAATATACCGACCTGCAACGATATTGCTTTTTTTCAAAGGCAAAGTGGCATACAGCGTATCAATTCCGTTTTTTTCTCCTACAGCGAATGGGTAAGAAGCATAAATCGTGCCATACATCATCAACATCCCAATTAACATTGATGCCTCGCCCGTACCAAAACTGACAAAAGCGATTACAATTAAAAGAAGAGTCATGCTTTTTAATGTAAGGTATGGCTTTATTGTGAGATAATCAAGTCTTGCGAAAGATAGAGTTCTACTCATGGCTCGTCCCCTCCTTGTTCATATAGATAATAATCTCGTCAAGACTTATTTTTTCAAAGATGATATTTTCCGGAAGCATTCCTATGTTTTCGGCTTTGATCATACCCTCAAATCCGGCACTGTGTTCTCTATATCCGATAATCAATTTTTTCTGCAGGCTATTAAGATCAGAAATGCCACCCTTTACAAGAAAATAACTCTCAAGCAATTTATCCTTTTGGCCTGTGAATACAATTTTTCCGTTAATAATAAACGTAATATAGTCGGCTATCTTTTCAAGATCGGATGTGATGTGGGTTGAAAATAAAATGCCCTTTGTTTCGTCCAACATATAATCTCTTAGAATATCCATTAATTCATCACGCGCTACCGGATCAAGTCCAGATGTTGGTTCATCCAGAATAAGAAGCTTGGCTTCGTGAGACAACGCAATTGCAAGCATTAATTTCACCTTCATCCCACGGGACAGTTCTTTAACCTTTTTGTTTTGTATAAGACCAAACTTGCGGACGAAGTCAGCAAAGACTTTAGAGTTCCATCGGCTATAAAACGGTGAAACAGCTGCCTCAACGTCTTTTATTTTCCATTCGTCCACATAAAAAGGCAAATCCATTACTACACCAATATCATCTTTAATTTCCGTATTTTCCGAAGAAATCTCACTTCCTAAAATCTTGACCGTGCCACTGTCGGGATAAACCATGCCCAATATTGATTTTATCGTAGTCGTTTTGCCAGCTCCGTTCGGTCCTATAAATCCCATAATATATCCTTGTGGTACAGAAAAGGATACATTCTGTAATAAAAACTCTTCATACCGCTTATTTAAGTGACTAATTTCTAAAATATTATTCATACTCCTCCTCCTTAGCAATCGTATTGAAAATAATTTGCAATTCATCCTTTGATATCAAAGCCATTTTTGCAACTTTAATTGCTGTGGCAAAGCTGGATTCGATTTCACAAAGCGCTTTTTCACGAATCAATTCATGATTTTTAGGTTCAACAAAAAAACCTTTTCCCTGTACACTGCTAATCAAACCCTCCTGCTCCAGATCATTGTACGCACGAGTAGTTGTAATTACACTAATCTTCAAATCCTTAGCAAGCTGTCTGATTGAGGGCAGCATTTCCCCCTCTTTAAGTTCATTAGAGTAGATAGATTCTTTAATCTGCTCTTTAATTTGCTCGTATATCGGTGTTGCTGAGCGGTTGGAAATAATAATCTTCAAAACATCACCTCTTATACTGTATATATGCGCATATATACAGTATATACGCAAATGAGAAGTTTGTCAATATGATATTAAAAAAAATTTGGGTAATGTCCCAGAAGTTTTAAAACTATTCTCGTAACGATTATAAAGAAAGCAGGCAGAAATCCGCCGAACCAAGCAACATTCAAAAGGGATTCGAGAGAAGGCTGTAGAAGGGTGAATTCAAATGATTTACCTCATTTCGTAATTAATTTTAACAACACGCGGGAAATAAAAATGCTCTCGCCTCCAAAATATCGGTATTATACCGTTATTTCAGGGGCGAGAGCATTACGAGTGTTACCACCCTAATTCGATTATCCTTCACGAAATAAGCCTTATCGAGTTCGGATAAGAGAATGAAAAGCAGCAATCTGTTCCCTATCGAAACTCTTTCGCTGTTACGGGCGATCCTGGCGTAGCCTACATATCGGTACGCAGCTCGTAGACCATGTCCGGCGATGTTCACTTTTCCCACTCTCAGCCTTTTCATATAAAGGCAATGGGATTCTCTGTAGAAGCTACAACCGCTTACTCTTTCTCGTCAAAGCTTTTTGATTATTATATTGTATTCACCGTTTGCACGAAGGATATACCCGCTATTCCTTTTTACAGATAAGCAGGGCATGACCTGCCATGCCAGTACAGCTTTCATGGCTTGTCATCTGGTCATATAGCGGCCGCATAACCTCAAACTCCTCATCGGTCATCTCATTTACTCTTTGAAGCAAACACATAAAGTTTGTACCAAGGTTTTTCACTTTACAGAGTCGGTATCGATTTGCCGTCTCTTCCATTTCTTCAGGTGTCGTATAAAAGAATAATTCCGGTCGCATATCATCTGTACCCTTGTTCAATACATGATCATTTGCTAATTCATTGGGATATTTTCTGTCCAAAACACATGCTCCGGCGTAAGTTCCTTTTGAAACGATATATGCAAATGCAGCAATTCCTCCATTTTTGCAAACCCTTGCGGCTTCTTTAAATGCAAGCTCCCGTTCTTCCCTCGGAAGATGATACATAGGACCGAGACACAAGACCACATCAAAGCTGTTATCGGGAATGTTCTCCAAATTTATCGCATCCCCCACGTGTGCTGACATATTGGTTATTTTTCGATCTTTTATCCGCCCATTCAGCAACTCGATATGCGGTGGAAACAAGTCAATGCCCAGATATTCACGACATTTATCCGCATAATAAAATCCATAATAGCCCGTGGCACAACCGATTTCAAGGACCTTATCCGTCGGATTTATAAATCCCTCTAAATGCTTTTGGGTGTAATAATACTCTAAACTGTCAGTCCTTGAATAGGTTTCTCTGCCATCTTCTTGAGTAACGGTATATTTCTCAAATATTTTGTCTTGATTGGTTGACATATTACTCACTCCTTATTTCGATTTTATTATTTCAACAGTTTTAAGATTTTTATTGGGATGACTGTAGCTAAACAATTTTATGCAAATGGGAACGCTTTTTTAGTTGTTTCCACATAAATGTATTTATAAAAAAATAAACGGTTGAGGGCTTTTGAGCCTTCAACCGTTATCTTCGTAAAGTTTTATTAATAAAACATTTATGAGTATAACAGCAAAAGCCCGTCGCCAATCATGACTACGAGTTGCACCTGTTGCATATGAATATGAGCTATAGTTGTTGTCATCATATCGAGCTTCCGCCTCCTTTTAAACTTTTTTACAGGATATCACATAAATATAGGTGTGTCAATATCCATTAATGGATTTTTATGCTAATAAGTTTGCTTTTTTAGACTAAGAGCATTGTTTTGTAAACATGATTCTGATATGCTTTATTCAAACAACTGTTTGAGGTAACATTCACCGTGAAAATGACGCTTAGGATAAGCTAGTGAAACCCGATAAGACTAAAGATAATCCGTGGGGAACTATCGACATCCGGAACTTACACCCGACCTTGCAGAGGCATCTAACGGATAATATGTTACATAGAAAGCGAGTAATTGTATATATAAAATCTCAATTCTACATATTATACAAATAATTTTCAAAAAGTTTGTGCAGTATTGACACCAACAAAACTGCTTGTATTTTTGCATATATATTAGAGAATCAAAACCGCAAAACAATACAATACAAAGGAGTGAAAATGAAATGCAAGTGATTTCCGAAGTAGTACTTGAAAATGGCAATCAAAACTTATCATGTGCTTATTGCACAACATTGGAAAAGGCATATCAGGCTGTTAGGGATTTGTGTGAAGAGCACGACAAGACACCGGGTTATTTCCATATCGAAATCATAAACACAGATGTGTGGTAAATTAAAATTTAGGAGGTTAACAATGGGAGGAATTGGTTTACTAGTTGTAATAGGATTATTCTATCTATGCAAGGGTATTTTTGCTCTTATTAAGGAATTAATGCAGCCAAAGGGATACAGACAGTATAATTATGGTAGATATTTAGATATTCATAGTAATGTTGTGCGCACAAGGAAGGATATGTATGGCAATGATATTCCGTATACTGATGAAAAAGGCAGAATGATAAATATTTACAAAGAAGCCGAACAAATAGCTGCTGAATTATTGGAACTGGAAGGATTCGCACGACCTTCGTGGGTTACTGATAAATATCAAGGAGGTTCACGATAATGAATGAAAACAAAAATTTTGATCCAAAACAGATAGAAGAATCTGAGGCTTCCGGTGGAGCTCTCAGTGGTGGATTAATTGGAATGGTTTGTGGTTTTATTTTGATGTTAGTAATATTGTTTTCTATGCAGATTCCCGCCAATTCTCGCCCTGGTTTGTCTCTTATTATTCTTATTTTATGCTATGGTGGAGGAATAACAGTTGGTGCATTTATTGGTTAAATAGTAGGAAGAAAAAAAGGCGCTATTCTAGCCGTAGAACTACAAGAGATCGAGGAATTTAACTCTAAATTGCAACCGTACAGGGGTGTAAAAATAAAAAAGATATCAGAAGATCAATGGGAATTAGAGATTCCGAATTGTTTAGCGGGAATACATGACAATGTAGTTAAGCTTGGCGTATTGCAAAACGAGAGAGGCATTCATGAACTGATCGATATGGCATATAAAAGAGGGTGGTGGTAAACACAGTTTCGAGACATTGATGACAAGATTGATGTAGTGCTTCATATGAATATCACAAAAAAACAACGAAGAAAAGGGACTGTCACAAAATGAAAATTTTTGCGACAGTCCCTTTTCTATTGGTGCCGGTGGTCGGGGTCGAACCGACACGGTATCGCTACCACGGGATTTTGAGTCCCGCACGTCTGCCAATTCCATCACACCGGCGCTTGTTCATTATAGCATATCCCAAAATTTTTTTCAATACTTATTTTAAAAACCAAAAAATATAATTTGATATCCTTACAAAGCCACCCCGATAAGAAAGGCCTGGATGTATACTAATAAAGTAGACAGCGGATAGTGAAATGCAGTATAATTTCAGTAGACAATAAAAAGGAGATAAAA
>JAAYQM010000088.1 GCA_012519315.1 Clostridiales bacterium
CTCCTAGGCAACACAGATTACTATGTCCGCCATATTTTGCGCAATCGGGACAGGATTTTGGGAATAAGCGACAATTTCATTATTCCGATGACTAGCATCGAGCAATTTGACACTCTTTTTGACAAAGAGTCTTTTTATCGCCTTTGTGATGAGCATGAGCTACCTTATCCAAAAAGCATAGTTTTCGATTTTGCAAAGGATAATGCTAACGACTATCAAATCCCCTTTGATTTTCCGGTTTTTATGAAGCCTTCGGATACCGTCGAGTATGCAAGGCATGACTTTGCCGGAAAGCAGAAGGGGTACAAAATTTGTGACCGATCCGAGTTCTCTCAAGTGGTTCGTGCTATATCAGCCGGCGGTTTTAAGGGGAAATTTCTCCTTCAGGAATATATAGAGGGAGATGATGAATCGATGCTTGTCCTCACCGCCTATGCCGATCAAAATAGTATTGTGCGGGCTATGGCGTTGGGAAAAATTTTGATGCATGACCGCACTCCTGAGCGTATCGGCAATTACAATGCCATTACCCACAGCTACAATGAGCGGCTTTGTTTCAAGCTGAAGAGCTTTATTGAAAAGATTAAGTTTACCGGCATTTGTCACTTTGATATACAGTATGACAAGAAAAGCAATCGTTTTGTTATCTTTGAAATGAACCTTCGTCAAGGGCGCGGTAATTTGCATACCCTTGCCAGCGGCATGAATCTGATGAAGCTTGTAGTCGATGATTATATTTACAACAGAGCAGACGGGTTTTTCATTGCGAACCGTCCCTTTACTGTCAGTGTTATCTCTCGGGCGGCGCTGAAATATTGTTTGTCAAAAACGGGGAGGCAAGTCCCGACAGAAAACTTTTGCCGCTTTACCCTTGCCCCCTATGATCTGAATCCCATGCGCCTATATTGTCAGGCAAGGTGGGATTTTCGGGTTATTAGGGAATATTTGCAGTATCAAAAGGGTTAAATCGAATGAAAATGGCAGGATTAAGCAATGAGTGGATTGGTCGGATTTATCGATGGGAAAAATCAGAGTGAAAAGATGCGCATTATTGCTGCAATGAGCGACCTTATCAAGCACCGGGGGCCTGATATTGCGGGGGTGTATACTGATGAGTGCCTTGCCGTCGGTTTTCGCAGTCTTCGCGGCGCTAAGGAAGGTGACAGGCCCGTTTGCAATGAGGACGGGAGTCTTATAATCGCCTTTGACGGAGTAATTTACAATTTCTGCGAGCTTAGGGCAGAGCTTGAGAGGGCGGGGCATCGTTTTACTTTCAGTACCCACAGCGAGGTTGTATTGCACGGGTATGAAGAATACGGACAGGATGTGGTGAAAAAGCTGCGGGGGATGTTTGCCTTTATTATCTGGGACAAGAACAAACAGGAGCTTTTCGGGGCTAGGGATCACTTTGGCATAAAGCCCTTCTATTATGCCCATATGGGGGAGAGCTTTATTTTCGGCTCGGAAATCAAGAGCTTTGTCCCTCATCCTGATTTTGAAAAAGTGTTGAACCGGGCGGCGTTGCGCCCTTATTTAACCTTTCAATATTCCGCCCTTGAGGAGACCTTTTTCAAGGGGGTTTTTAAGCTTATGCCCGGACATCTTTTTACCTTTTGCAGGGGGGATCTCAGCATACGCAAATATTTCAGCATCAGCTTTTCCCCGGGCAGCGATTCTGCCGAGGCGGTGATGCGTGAGCTGAAGGAAGGGATTTTGCGGTCGGTGGAGGATCACAAAATGGGAGATCTCTCGGCAGGAGCGCTCTTGTCCGGAGGCGTTGATTCAAGCTATATCACTGCCGTTATGATGCCGGATAAAACCTTTTCTGTAGGATTTGACGGTCCCCTTTATAATGAAACCGATCGGGCAAAAGCACTGTCCGACCTTCTAAAAATTAAAAATATCAAGAAGATTATCTCCCCCGACGAGTTTTTTGAAAGTCTTAATGACATTGTTTACTACTCGGACGAACCCCATGCCAATCCGTCGGCGGTACCTCTCTTTTTCTTATCCCGGCTGGCGGGGGAGTATGTTGAGGCGGCTCTTTCCGGCGAGGGGGCTGATGAGATGTTTGCCGGTTATGACTGCTATGCAATAACGCCCAGAGATCTTACCTATCGCAGAATAGTTCCGCGCCCCCTCCGCCGTTTAATCGGAAAGGCAGTTTTTCGACTTCCGAGAATGCGGGGGCGCGCCTTCTTTGTTCGAAACGGTCTTGAGGTGGAGGAATATTTTACATGCTCCTCCTGTATTTTTGACGAGCCGGAGAAGGACAAGCTGCTTACCCCCCCTTACCGGGAGGGAAAGCGATTCCGGGAGATAACGGCTCCTATTTTTGAAAAGGCGGCAGGACTTGATGAGGTTGCAAAAATGCAATATCTTGATCTGCATCTTTGGATGCCAGAGGACATCCTGCTTAAGGCCGACCGCATGACCATGGCTCATTCTCTTGAGCTTAGAACCCCTCTTCTGGATCTAGAAATCTGGAATATAGCAAAAAAAATGCAGCTTTCTCACAAAATCCACAACGGGATAACCAAATATCTTTTTCGTCGGTGCGCTTGTGATATACTGCCTGATGAGTGGGCAAACCGCCCGAAGATGGGTTTTCCGGTGCCCTTTCACCGCTGGATTAAGGAAGAGCGTTACTTCAATATGGTAAAAGCCGAATTTGAGCAGGATTATGTCGCCGAGTTCTTTAATCAAAAAGTCCTTATGAAGCTTCTTTGTGATCACCGCCGCGGCAAAAGGCTGAATGGCAGAAAAATCTATACTGTTTATATCTTTCTTTTGTGGTACAAGCGTTATTTTCTTGCCTGATGCAAACCATTCGTTGATGTAAAACTATCAACATACGAGGTTTTTTAGTTTAGTTGACTATGAAATATTAACTAAGAGTAGATTCTTTTTAGTAATATTTAATTAAATTAGGTTGTTTTTATTGGGCAAATGTGATATAATTGAGGATATCGTACTAATATACTCAAAAAATGAGGTATAGGAGGTTTTGTTGTGACAAATTTAAAGGCCGAATCTCGCGATTTGAATATCAAGGGCAAGAAGCTAAGACAGATGGGTATTATCCCGGGTTGTATTTACGGCGGCAAACTGAAAGAATCTTTGCCTATTCAAATTGCGGCAGGCGATGTTCAGCGTTTTATGAAAACTAATGCGAAGGGAAGCGCCCTGACCATTGAGCTTGAGGATAAAAAGTACAATGTTTTGCTGAAGGATATCGATGAGAATTATATCGGAGATTCGATTATTCACTTAGGATTTCAGAGCCTTGTTGCGGATGAAGCTGTCAACAGCGTTGTAAGAGTTGAGATTATCAACAAGGAAAAGAATCCGAATCTTATTCAGCAAATTGTTGAAGAAATACCCTATAGCGCGCTGCCCTCTCATTTGGTTGAGAGAATCACTATTGATGTTGACGGAATGGAGCCGGGTAAGAGCGTGCGTATTGAGGATCTTGATTTATACAAGGATGAGAATATCAAGATTTCCCTTGATCCCGACACCACCGTGTTAAATGTTGTCAGTCTTAGCAAAACAGCGCCAAGCGTGTCTGAGGAAGCTGAGGATTCCGAGGAAGCAACAGAGGAATAAGAGACCGGAACATCTCTATAAAGCAAAATCCGGCTGCGTCCTTTTAAGGTCGCAGCCGGATTTTTATTTGGGGCATCAGTGATTTTCCGATTTAAAGCCATAACCGAGCACCTCTGACGCATTGGATAAAATTATAAAGGCGTTTGAATCATACCCATGCACAAGGCGCTTGAGGTCATACAGCTCCTCCTTTTTCACAACACACATCAGCACATCCTTGTTATCCCGTGTGTACCAGCCTTTGCCGAAAAGGACGGTAACCCCTCTTTCCAGCTCTCTTTGGATAGCGTCGGCAATCTCCGTATACTGACTTGAAATAATCAAGGCAAGCTTTGCACGGTCGGTACCGCTGAGGACAAGGTCAAGAACAAAGCTGAAAGCATAGATGGAAATTATGGAGTAAATAATCGTTTCATAATTTTTGAGTGCGAGGGCGGAGCCAAAAATAATAATAAAATCGATAATCAGCATCAGCCGCCCTGTTGACAAGCTCTTATATTTTTTGCGAAGGAGCCAAGCTAAAAGGTCGCTCCCCCCGGTGGTATACCCTCGAGTAAAAAGCAGACCTGTTCCCGCTCCCATAGTGACGCCTCCAAAGATTCCGCAGAGGAGCGGGTCGGTGATGGTTATAGGGAAAAAGGTAATAATATCGATGGCAACAGAGGTGGTGACAATGCCGACAATGGTTTTCCCGAGAAATCTGATACCATAGACCCAGGTGTTGGCAATGATAAGGGGTATGTTGATAAGAATAATGACGACGCCGATTGGAGAGTTGAACAGAATGTTGAGGGTGGTGGATACACCGGTTGCCCCGCCGAGAATGATATTTCCCGGGCGCAAGAACATATTCAGCGACATGGCAAAGAGAAAGGAGCCGGCGATTATGATGCCGATCTCATAGAGAATGCTCCTCAGCCTTATCTTAGGTGAGTTTTTAACATCTTTTTCATTGTTTGTCTGCATTTTTTGTTCCTTTGTATTTTTTGTTTTTAATTAATCTGTTAAGGAAGACGCCGGTTTTTTATCTTGTAAGATTAATTTTGAATTTCTCGTAGTTTTCGGAAGCGGTTTTCCAATTTATTATTCTAAAAAACCCGTCAATATATGCGCTTTTGTTATACCGATAGGTTAGATAATAGGCGTGCTCCCACATATCCAGGACTAGAATAGCCGTTTTTGAATATAGATTAGGAAGATCGTTTTCTTTGGTTGCCTCAATCGAAAGCCGCCCCCGGCTGTCGGCAAGCAGCCAGAGCCAGCCGCTGACTTTATGATTGAGCGCTGCCTGCTTGAAAGCATAAAAAAAGCTCTCAAAGCTCCCAAAACCGTTGATAATGGCATCCTTTAGCGAATCAGATGGGCAGGCTTGCATTATCCCCGGCGGTACTAACAGATCAAAATATGTATTATGGCAATAAACGCCCCCGACATAGTGGATAAGCTGCTTGTAATTGTCGTTGGAAAGCCGCCGTGCCGCTGCAGGTATGCGTTCGATCGAAAGGGGCTGCAGTTTCGGATATCCGTCAAGTTCGATGTTTAGGCAGTCGATGTAGCGTTGCAGATGAACGCTGTGGTGCAGCTGCATGGTCTCTGTGTTCAATGACGGGAGATAGGCATTGTAGCCGTATTTAAGGGGCTTTAATATAAATTTATACCGGTCATAGCTCATGTTTTTTCCTCCGTATAGCTTAAACTTTTGGTCAAATTAATTTTAGAGAATGCTCAGTATAATTATATGTTTGGGAGAAAAAAACGTACTATTTTAATCGACTATGGTATATTGTGGGATGTTTATATATTATTCACAAAAATTTGCTACAATATGATATGTTATTGAATACAAAACAGAGAGGGAAAAATCATGCGATTCGATTTTTATATGCCGGTTAAAGTTATCAGCGGTGAGGATTGTATCAGGAAAAACATGACCTGGCTCAGTATAGGGAAAAAGTGCCTGATTGTCACCGGCAGGCGTTCGGCGGTGGCGTCCGGCGCCCTTACCGATGTTGCTTATGTACTGGAAGAGTTGGGTATCGAGTATAAATTGTTTGATCGGGTGATTGAAAATCCCCCTCTATCCATTTGCTACGAAGGGGGGAGGGAGGCGCATTCCTTCGGTGCGGATTTTGTCATCGGCATTGGCGGAGGCTCTCCGCTGGATGCCGCAAAGGCAATTGCTGCATTTGCCGCAAATCCCGGAGTGCCGCCAATGGCCTTGTATGACGAGGAGTTGGCTCCAGCCCTTCCTATAGTTGCCGTTCCCACTACTGCCGGTACCGGCAGTGAGGTTAATCAATACAGTGTCATCACCCTTGATGAGAGCAACAAAAAGCGCACTTTATCCTCTGCTCATATCTATCCGAAGGTGGCGTTTCTTGACCAGAGATATATCGCTACCCAGTCAGAAGAGGGGATGCTCAGCACTACCTTGGATGCCTTTTGCCACTGCTTTGAATCCTATCTGTCCCCCAGAGCCAATACCTTCACTTGCAGCCTTGCCGCTGAGGGGGCAACTGTTTTGTGGAAAGCTCTTGTCAAAGGGGTATTCAAGGACCACTCGAGGAACACATGTGCCGAATTGCTCTACGCATCCACCCTTGGGGGAATCGTTATCGGCATGACGGGAACAGGCTTTCCCCATCCTATGGGATACCCATTGACTCTTAAAAGGGGGCTTCCTCACGGACGTGCTTGCGCCGCCTTTTATGAGGAATATATTGCATATAATCAAAAAAATGAGGAGGGGCGAGGGAAAATTAATGCCCTGTGCGAAAAGCTGGGAAGCTCTCCCCGGGAGGTAGGGGCGCGCATTTTCGCCCTTTCGAGCCATGGGATCAAATTGAGCGAGGCGGAGGCGGATGCATATATAGATGATATAAGAAATGCAAAAAATTATGCAAACAGCCCTTATGTGCTTAGCTTCGAAGAAATAAAAGCGATTTATCGCAAATTGTTTGTTAATGCTTAAAATCAATATAGGTTTTAAATCTCCCTGCTCGGCTTGACCTGAGCGGGGAGATTTTTGTGATATGAGATTATCGGGATATAGAATTTTTGCAAGCCTGGCAAAAGGGAAGGGGAATCCGTTCTTCTTTTGCCATCAACCGATACAGACGGTAGCCACCGCTGAGGTTGTAGGCCTTAAAGCCGTGACCGGCTAAGATGCGGCAGGCAATATAGCTTCTTTGCCCGCTGTGACAGTGGACATAGACCGGCTTTGACCGATCAAGCTCGGATATTCGCTGACGGAGACTGTCAAGGGGGATGTTGACAAACCGGTCAATTGCGCCCAGAGCCACCTCCTCCGGGGTGCGTACGTCAAGCAGGGTAACGCTCCCGTCCTCCGGTAGAGCCTGAATGTCCTGCCAGTGAAAGTTTTTCACCTTGCCTGTGAGGATGTTTTCAATAACAAAGCCTGCAATGTTGACCGGATCCTTTGCCGAGCCGAAAGGGGGCGCGTAGCAAAGCTCAAGCTTTGTAAGATCATAGGCTGTTCCTTTTAGCCGGATTACGGCGGCGAGCAGGTCGCACCGTTTGTCCACTCCCTCAAACCCTACAATCTGTGCCCCGAGGATGCGTCCCGTTTTCCTCTCGAACAGAACCTTGACAGACATCATAGTGGCGCCCGGGTAATAGGTAGCATGAGAGGGCGAGTAGATATAAATCTTGTCATAATCAATGCCGGCGGCACAGGCTGTCCTTTCGTTTATTCCGGTTGAGGCGACAGTCATTTCAAAGATTTTCAGGATAGCCGAGCCCTGGGTACCGGTATAAACAGAGGGGTAGCCGCAAATGTTGTCGGCGGCGATGCGTCCCTGTTTGTTGGCGGGACCGGCAAGGGGAATCATTGTTTTGTTCCCGGTGACAAAGTCGGTTACCTCAACAGCGTCACCGACGGCGTAAATGTCGGGAATCTGTGTCTCCATCCTTTCGTTCACCAAGATGGCGCCGCGCTCATTGCAGGGAATGCCCGCTTTCTTTGCAAGCTCGGTGTCGGGACGTACTCCCACCGACAGAATGATCATGTCACAGAGCACTTTCCCGTTATCCAGTGTCACATCAAGAGAGGAGCCGTTGTCGGCAATTGCCCTGACACCGTTGTTCAATATTACGGTTATCCCTTTTTTGCGCAGATACAGATGAACCTCGGCCGCCATTTCAGAATCAAGGGGAGCAATCAGATGATCGGCAAGCTCAACGATGGTAACCTCATGCCCCGCATTCGCTAAGTTTTCGGCCATTTCAACCCCGATATAGCCTCCGCCGGCGACAACGCAGCTTTTGGGTGCCGCCGTTTGGATGAATTCCTTTATTCTATAGGTGTCCGGAATGTTGCGCAGGGTGAACACTTTGTCCGAATCAACACCGGGGATAGGTGGTTTTATCGGCTGTGCGCCGGTGGATATGATCAGATTATCATAGCCTTCTTGATATATCCGCCCGCTTTTCAGTTCATGGATAGTCACCGTTTTGCCGGTGGGGTCAATGGAGACGGCTTCGCTGAGATTGCGTACATCCACATTATACCGGAGATTAAAGCTCTCAGGCGTCTCCAGTGTCAATGCGGATTTCTTCTTAATTGTGCCCCCGATATAGTAAGGAAGACCGCAATTTGCAAAAGAGATGTGCTCTCCCCGCTCGATCATCACAATCTCGGCCGATTCGTCAAGGCGGCGGAGGCGTGCGGCAGCCGTTGCCCCGCCGGCAACACCGCCGATAATAACAGTTTTCATCGAAATTGTCTCCTTTACAGTTTAATAATCATGTTTGCCTTTATTATACCTAGAGAATATTTATTATTCAAGTGTTTGGGCAGCTTTCTTTTTTATTAGCTTAAAGAGGTGTTTTGCGGTGGTCAGGTGTAGCAGCCCGGCGGGAGATTACATAGTATGAAAGTGAGGAAATGCGATAGCACATCTTAGGTTTCGGGACTCTCCGGAAACCTTGTTTTAATTATCGGTCGTGAGGCGCATTTCATAACAAACAGCAAAGGAAGATGATACTCTATGTATGAGAATATAAAAATTGGATTGCTTGGTGGCGATTTAAGACAGCTTGCACTGGCAAGGCGGTTGTCGTCGATCGGATTTGAAACGGCGGTGTGGGGGCTTGGGGTGTGTACTGCCGAGATCGGTTCGGCTGTTCGGTGCGCAGGCTGGAGAGATGCCGTTCGAGGAAGCACGGCGGTGGTTTTGCCCCTGCCTGCCTCACAGGATGGCGTGCAGCTTAATTGTCCTCTGGCGCCTGAAACTGAATTGAGGCTCACTCATATTATGAATGAGGTGCCAGATGGGGCGCTGCTGCTCGGCGGCAAATTTGACTCGTCAATCAAACAACTGGCGCATAAAAAACATATCCCGATCATCGACTATTATGAGTGTGAGGAGCTGCAAATCAAAAACGCACTGCCAACTGCAGAGGGGGCGCTTGCCATCGCTATGAATGAGTTGCCCATTACGATATTCGGTTGCATGGCGGCGATTACCGGGTATGGGCGGGTCGGAAAGGCGCTGGCAAAGGTGCTTTGCGCCCTGGGGGCAAAGGTCACTGTTATTGCCCGCAGCATCGAAGAGTTGGCATGGGCGGAAATCAATGGTTGCACACCGATGCGCCTTGAGACAAAGAATAATGTGAGCACCCTTGGCAATCTTGAGGGGTATGATGTGATTTTCAATACCGTTCCGTACAAGATATTTGACCGCGCGGTGCTGGAACGGTTGTCGAAGGATATTTTGATTATCGATCTTGCCACCTCTCCCGGCGGAATTGACAGCTTTGCCGCAAAAGAGTTTGGGCACAAAGTAATTTGGGCTCTTTCCCTGCCCGGCAAGGTAGCTCCCTTTACGGCGGGGAACATTATAGGCGATTGTATCCTGGAGATACTGTCGCGGGAGGG
The DNA here is from genome assembly GCA_012519315.1 of Clostridiales bacterium. Taxonomy (GTDB): domain Bacteria; phylum Bacillota; class Clostridia; order Oscillospirales; family CAG-272; genus JAAYQM01. The sequence continues at coordinate 9,509 of JAAYQM010000088.1, forward strand.
TGTGATCAGTCAATTATGATAGGCTATGTTTTTTGCGGCTCCTTCTGCACCCTGACTCAATCTCTGGAGCAAATGACCCTGCTTTCGCATAATTATGAAATTATTCCGATTTTCAGCACAAATGTCTATACAACGGACACAAGATTTTGGCGGGCAGAGGATTTCCGTGCGCAGGTTGAGAAAATATGCGAGCGCAAGGTTATTCATACCATTGTGGATGCGGAGCCTCTTGGACCGCAAATCAGGCTCGATGCCATGATTGTCGCTCCCTGCACCGGCAACACCCTGGCAAAAATCGCAAATGGAATCACCGACACGCCGGCATGTATGGCTATTAAAGCACACCTGCGCGGAAACCGGCCTTTAGTGATTGCCTTAGCGTCAAATGATGCCTTATCGGCAAATTTGAAAAATATCGCTATTTTACTTGAGAAAAAATGTGTATTCTTTGTTCCGATGACCCAGGATAACCCACATGAAAAACCCCATTCGCTGGTTGCCGATTTTACACTTATTGAAAAAACACTTGAAAGCGCGCTTCGGGGAGTGCAATACCAGCGAGTGTTTATATAAATAAATATAAAAAAGAACGCAAGACGGCCGCTTGTGTTCTTTTTTTGCAAAGAGAGATAGAAACGCCAAAAACCCGCCAAATCGGCGGGTTTTTGTAGGCAGGGAAAGATGCAAAAGTTGTATCTGTCCCGTTATATTTTATAGCATTAAGACTAGTCGATTTGCCCTTATTTTTCGCATTTTACAGCTGCTTGTGCTGCTGCAAGTCTTGCGATCGGCACACGGAAGGGGGAGCAGGATACATAGGTGAGACCTATGCGGTGGCAGAACTCGATGGTGGAGGGATCGCCGCCGTGCTCGCCGCAAATACCGAGCTTGATGTTGGGGCGGGTGGATTTTCCGAGTTTAACCGCCATTTCCACAAGCTTGCCGATACCCTTCTGGTCGAGTCTCTCAAAGGGATCGCTCTCGAAGATCTGCTTTGCATAGTAGTCCTCGAGGAACTTGGCAGCATCGTCACGGGAGAAGCCGTATCCCATCTGGGTCAGGTCATTGGTACCGAAGCTGAAGAATTCTGCCTCTTGTGCAATTTCGTCGGCCAGAACAGCCGCCCTGGGGATCTCGATCATTGTGCCGACCGAGTATTCGAGGTCTACGCCTGCCTTCTTGATGATAGCATCAGCGGTAGAAACAACAACTTTTTTAACATACTGAAGCTCAGCAATATCTCCTACAAGAGGAATCATAATTTCGGGAATAACCTTCATGCCCTCTTTGTTAACGGCGATAGCCGCCTCGATAACAGCGGTGGTCTGCATCTCGGCTATCTCAGGATAGCTTACAGCCAGACGGCAGCCGCGGTGACCCATCATCGGGTTGAATTCGTGGAGGCTGTCAATAGTTGCTTTAAGCTCATCAAAGGGGAGACCCATATCCTTTGCAAGAGCTTGTATGTCTTTGTTATCGGTGGGCAAAAATTCGTGCAGTGGCGGGTCGAGGAAGCGGATGGTAACGGGATGACCCTGCATCGCTCTAAAAATGCCCTCAAAGTCCTTGCGTTGGAAGGGAAGAAGCTTAGCAAGGGCAGCCTTTCTTTGCTCAACCGTCTTTGAAACGATCATTTCACGCATTGCGGGAATTCTGTCAGCTTCAAAGAACATATGCTCGGTACGGCAGAGACCGACACCTTCGGCTCCGAATTTAATAGCTTGTTCGGCATCGTGGGGATTGTCAGCGTTGGTGCGTACCTTAAGGGTTCTGTGTTTATCGGCCCATGCCATGAAGCGGTCAAAGTTGCCCGAGATGGTTGCTTCAACAGTGGGGATGGCTTCGCCATAGATGTTTCCGGTGGAACCGTCGATGGAGATAAAATCGCCTTCGTTGAAGCGAAGACCGTGGGCTTCAAAGAATTTTTCGTCTTCGTTGATAACAAGATCACCGCAGCCGGCAACACAGCAGGTACCCATACCGCGTGCAACAACGGCAGCGTGGGAGGTCATACCGCCGCGGGCTGTCAGGATACCCTCAGAGGCAACCATTCCCTCAATATCCTCAGGTGAGGTTTCAAGACGGACAAGAATAACCTTTTCGCCTCTCTTGTGTGCCTCGGTTGCATCTTCGGCGGTGAAATAAACCTTTCCGCAGGCGGCGCCGGGTGATGCAGGCAGTCCCTTTGCAATGGGAGTAGCAGCCTTGAGGGCATTTTCATCGAATTGCGGGTGGAGGAGGGCATCAAGCTGTTTGGGATCCACTTTCAGCAGGGCTTCCTTCTCGGTGATAAGACCCTCGTCAACAAGGTCAACCGCAATCTGGAGAGCTGCGGCAGCGGTGCGCTTGCCGTTTCTTGTCTGGAGCATATAGAGCTTTTTGTTCTCGATGGTAAACTCCATATCCTGCATATCACGATAGTGCTTTTCCAGTTTTTCGGCAAAGGCGACAAACTCGTTGTATGCATCAAGAGAAACTTCCTTCAGCTTTTCGATAGGCTGGGGAGTGCGGATACCGGCAACAACATCCTCGCCCTGTGCGTTCATTAAAAACTCGCCGTAGAGCTTCTTTTCGCCGGTGGAGGGGTTGCGGGTAAACGCAACACCGGTGCCCGAAGTTTCGCCCATGTTTCCGAATACCATGGCCTGTACGTTAACGGCAGTGCCCCAAGAGGAGGGGATATCGTTCATTCTTCTGTATACAATAGCGCGGGGGTTGTTCCATGAGCGGAAAACAGCCTTGACTGCGCCGATGAGCTGCTCTTTCGGATCGGAGGGGAAGTCGGTACCCTTCGCGTTTTTATATTCAGCCTTAAACATGGCGACAAGCTTTTTCAGATCGTCTGCATCAAGCTCGGTATCCAGCGTAACACCCTTTTCTTCCTTCATCTGGTCGATCAGCTTTTCAAAATAGGATTTTCCTACCTCCATAACAACGTCTGAATACATCTGGATAAAGCGGCGGTAGGAGTCATAGGCAAAGCGCTCGTTGTTGGTGAGTTTTGCAAGACCGACAACCACCTCGTCGTTAAGACCAAGGTTGAGGATGGTATCCATCATACCGGGCATCGAAGCTCTCGCACCGGAACGAACCGAAACAAGGAGAGGGTTGTTGGGATCACCAAAGTTTTTGCCGGTGATTTTCTCCATCTTTTCCATGTTTTCATATATTTCTGCTATAATTTCGTCAGCGATTACCTCGTTGTCTTCATAATAGCGAGTGCAGGCCTCTGTAGTTATGGTAAACCCCTGCGGAACAGGCATGCCAAGGCTGGTCATCTCGGCAAGGTTGGCGCCTTTTCCTCCGAGAAGCTCGCGTTTAGAGCTGTCAGCCTCAGAGAAAAGGTAAACATACTTCTTTCTCATTCTTTGATATCCTCCAATTATAAAAATAATTATTTTTATAATTGGAGGATATCAAAGAATGAGAAAGAAGTATGTTTACCTTTTCTCTGAGGC
>JAAYQM010000089.1 GCA_012519315.1 Clostridiales bacterium
CTTATGTAAAGCAGGCTTTGGATTTTGCTCTGCTCGAGGATTTTGATCATCTTTACCGTTATGCCAACCTTTTGGATCTGGACACTCAGATTCCGGCGCATCAGCTTGTAAAAAGTTATGTGGATATAAGAAGAACCTCATTCAGGCAGCTGCCTTGATGAGGTTCTTCAAATATATGAAGCAAGCCTGGAATAAAAGCAAATAAATAAAACAGATTTGCAGGTTTCGGTGGCAAGAGACCGCTCTTTCTCTTCCAGTTTGCCAGTTTTTTGAGATTCATGCACGCAAAAGTGAGCAAGACCTGCATTTTAAGCCTTGCTAATCCTCTATACTGTGTATATCGCAAGCCGTGTTTGACCTTGGCATCCGCAAATACGCGCTCTATGGTTTCCTTGCGCAACTTATATATTTCTTTGCCTTTATCTGAATGCCGCACGTCCTCCGCGTCCTCGATGTAATTCTCCCAGACGTGACGAGTCACAACCTTCTGTGCGTTCTTACTTTTAGTGCATTGCGACCTCACAGGACAGTCGATGCAGATTTTCGGATCGCTTTTGTACTCTCTGTAACCCTCGCGGTTTGTGGTGGAATACTTCAAAACTTGATGGTTAGGACATAGTATGCAGTCATAATATTCGTCATAAATATAATCATATTTCTTGAAAAAGCCTTCTTTGGTCATCGGACGCTTGTAAGGGATAATTGGAAGTCTACTGCTATCAAAAACCTGTTTCATTATCCACGGAGTTCGGTATCCGCTGTCAAGCCCAACCATTTCGATTTCAGGAAATTTCTCGGTAACATTTTTGTACACATCGTCGAACATCACGCTGTCGTGTATATTTCCCGCCGACACATCGGCTTCAAGAACAAACCCATGTTTGTCACAGGCAACATGGGTTGTGTAGGCAAATTCCTTATTGTGTTCACCTTTATGAAACAATCCGCAGTCCGGATCGGTTTTGCTCTTTTTTACTGTCTTTGTTTTAGGTTCTGAAATACATGCCCGCGGTTTCAGCGGCTTTTTTCCGTGATTCTCCCGGTCATTCTCAATTTCCCTTTCGAGTTCCTCTTGATAGTGTTTTGCCTCGATTTCCTTGATAGTCTGGCGCATAGAGCGGATGCCAAATGTGTACTGTATCAACACGATTTTGAACAGAACCACAGGATCAATCGAGACACGACCGTTATCTGAGCAATAGAGATGTCTTACCTCATCATAGATAAAACCAAAGTCAATTGCTGAGCCGATATTAAAGCTAATTCTAGCTTTAATGTCGGCTAGCGGACAAATAAAAACTGCACAAAGTCCATGCATAAAATCGTAAAAAAACGTCCTAATTAGCCAAAATTAAGACTAGTTAGGACGTTTTTTGGAGGCGCCACCCAGAATCGAACTGGGGAATAAAGGTTTTGCAGACCTCTGAAAAAGTCTTGTTTTCGGCTTAGATAAGCCGAAAAATATTTCAAAGAACCTAATTGGAACCTAATTTTTTATAAAAGCCGAAGAAATAAATCCTCCGACTATCCGTCCACGTGAAGAGGATCATTCCATGTAACACATGCTAATTATGCCATGTTTATTGTTATTTGTCAAAAGAAGTGGCAGTGGTGTTCTTCACTCCAACAGTCCCAACCGATCCAACATCTCCACAACATCTCGTTTTGATGCTGATTGGTTGAGATTATCTGTTACGGCAATGATGCCCTTAGCAATGGCTCGATCTGTCACCGTCGGTTCAGTCAGTGCAGGAGGTGCGATCGGAGTAGCCTCTACGGGGACAACAGGTTGTGTGTGTGTCGATTCTACTAGTGCTAAGCTGTTTAAGTTAACCCAACTGCTTATTCCATCGGGATAACCCAACAATGCCCTATCACCTTTGATTTGCGCCACAACGTGGGTTCTGCTTTTAATGCTTGTGGGGATTTCCACACCATTAGTGTAGGTATTACCAACTATACGCACCTCGTCATCCTCTTTAATCTGTTTCACTGAGGCACCCAACCGCTTATTTACTTCGGATGCAATTTCCCCATATCGGCTATACAGATAATCTCCGGGGCAAGCAGTGTTAACAAACCACCTGTGTGGCGTCATGTTCTGCTTATCTGTTTGCCCTACTAAAGACTTGTCAGCCTGCCATAAGAGCTGCTTAATGTTACTCCTCTTACAGATATCCGCCAATAATCTAAGCAGCGATTCATAGGCTTTCTGCGTTACGGTATACGGATGTTTTGTGTCCGATGCAACCTCAATTGTTATAGCACGGTGGTCATTGGCAGGAAAATGCCGAACCGCTTCCGGCGAGTTGATAAATGACAGCATTGCAAACAACGCCGCCGCGCATTATCTGCATAATCTACTCTTTTTATGTGGGAAATCTATGTACACATCCGCCCGGGCGAGGGAGATAAGCGGGACGCTTTATCGTGCCAACGATATAGAAAACTTTGACACAGTCATAACAAGCGGCAGGTGCGATGACGACGTAAGCATCAGTTTTATTGCCACGCATGCTGCCGGAATTGAGGCTCCACCGAGGTTTAGCCTTCGCTTTGAAAAGGGAATAGTAACTCTTAATGAGGACGGAGAAATGAATATCATAACCGGATACCCGACTGATTCAGATATACGCTTCTATGGCGATCCTGATTTTAATCATACGCGCAAGCTTGATATTGCTGTCGATAATGCAGCGGGCATTTCTTCCTTTGTCCCGTGCGGAATCGAAACGGCAGCGATGCAGGTTAGATATATTGAAGAGCTGCAAAAATTTCCGGTGAAGGATTTTGAAGCGTCGAGACATGGAGAGTTGCCCGTTTCCGATAGTCTATATATTGATGGTTTGTATGAGGAACTATGCACCGTATATGAAAAAACAAAATAAAAGCATTTCCGAAATTTAACGAATGCCCATATAGCACATAAGGATATTTACCGATATGAGTGAAAAAAGATTGCAAGGGCGCAGATTAACGTTCTGATTTTTGGCTTTGTCTCTAATTGTTTTGCTGCATTAATTGAAGATTGTTAAAAAACGCCCCCATCGGTGGTATTATGATACTACCGATGGGAGCGTTTTAATTTATTTATATCCTTTTCACGATTATATTTCGCACAATTTACCTAAATTTTATGTTATAATGTAAATAGTTCCAATGCAGATACAAAAAAACGAGGGCGCATAACTGTTTTTTTGACCATTGCGAAAAAAATGTTTAATATATGAAATAAAACCCATGCCAAACGACTTATAGATAGTGAAGAAAGGAGTGAGACCATGGAAATATCGGCTATTGATCACTATTTTGATCAGGTGTATGACGACACCTATAAAGAATTTTGCAGCTATGTTGTCGCAAATGTGAAGGTTGTGGACGAGGCCCACGATATCATGCAAAACACATATCTTTCATTTTATAGGCGGATTTTAAACAGAGGCATACTCCCTGCGCAAGAAGCCATCAAATACCTCAAAGCGTCGGCAAAGCACGAGATGGGGCGGCATTTCAAAGCAAAAAATCGACGACAACACACGATGTCCCTGGATGACGAAGAAAACTATGATGCCATTATGGCAGAGATCAGCCCGACGGATTTTGAGGAGAGTGTTGTTGATGTTGATATGACAAACACCATCCTCAATTATGTCAAAAGCAAGGATCCCTTGACCTACCGTATTTTCATTCTGTTTTATACAGTGGGACTGACCATGCGGGAAACAGCTTACACACTGGATATTTCCCCCAGCAATGCAGCAAACCGCCTTTATCGTACCCTTAGTGAGTTGCGAAGTCTCTTTGGAAAAAAGGAAAATGTTAACGATAATACAACACAGAAAGGTGATGATTTAAATGTTACAGGGCGACGATTTCAAGAAAGCAGCATCTGAACTGGATATAAATAAGGAGGCTCTTCACGCCGATATCAAGCGTGAGATTGACAAACTGGAAACAAACACTCAACCCCGGGTTTTTCGAAAAAAAAGGTTGGTGCTGGTGTCAGCATTACTGTCGCTTTTACTGATTTTCGGTAGTATTACTGTATATGCCGCTTTTCCGTCGGTGCGACAATTTCTAAATCTTTTTAAAACAGGATCTTCTGAGGTGGGCTTTCATTTAGACGCAGAATATCTCGAGATATATACCGCAGCCGATCTTGATGCTGTTCGGAATGACCTCAAAGCCAATTATAAAATGATGGCCGATATTGTATTTACTGATGCAGACTTTGGCGTGGGTGGTGCTTTTGAGGGTGGCTGGTCGCCCATCGGTGACCGCAATAACCCCTTTTACGGAATCTTCAACGGCAACGGCCATGTGATTTACAATCTCCAGATCAATAATCCCGGGGAACATGCCGGGCTGTTTGGTGTCATCGGAGCGAGAATTTTCTCTCCGGAACCGGACGATCTCCTTATGGGAATGGTCCTGAACCTTGGCATTTCAGGCGGAAAAATCGTAACATCGGGAGAGGCGGATTATGTAGGAAGCATTGCCGGCGTCGGAACTTATATTGTGGGCTGTTTTAGTGAAAATGTTCTCATTGAAGCTAAGGCAAATGACACCGCTCCAATTAGTGTGGGGGGTATTATCGGGAAGGCACAGATCATTGACAGTTGCTATTCATCGGCACAGATTACCCTCACGGGCAAAGAAAAGGAACCTATGACGTTTGGTACCTGTGATGTCGTCGGAGGACTTGCGGGAGAGGCGCTTACAGCGGTTACAAGTTATTTTACGGGAACGATTCAGGCAGAAAAATATCATAAGACCGGAGAGATTTTAGCAACTGAAAGATTTATACCATATGTTATTTCTTCAGTCCAGATACAGTCCATTACAAACATCATGGAGCAGAAGATTGATGGGTTCTCATTCAACGTATTTCAGTCTCTCTATTCTTGTATAGGATATCCCGAGGATGAAACTGCAGAAAATGCCCGGGAAGAAAAAAAATGGACCGACAGTATACGTTATATTATGCAGAACTATTTGCTGTTTTCGATTGATGAAGAGATCGACGCGTTTTACATCTTACCTATGGATATCAATCGGAGTGAACTCGATCGATTAGAAAATATATTACTTCGGGTGTTTGACAAAGAAGCGATCAAATCCGAATTTTTAAATGCGGGTCTAAAAGTAGGAATGCTCTATTGTTATAATGAAGAAACAGGCAGGGCGGCATCTTTTGATGGGTTTAACTTTGATACAATATGGACGCAGGGGGGAGACTTGCCAAGCCTCGCCATTTTTAAAAAATAGCAGACATTTTTTAAATGCGCACAGTCACTCTATTCACTCATTAAAACCAATGCAAAAAATCTGCACAATAAACCAAAGATTGAGCCGGAGGATATATTCTCCGGCTCAATCTTTTTCGCTCTCTCTGGACAAATATACTATCCGTTACTGCATATTGCTGCCGGATTTGCCGACTGTAAGGCGCGCGACTTAAGAATCGTTGATGAAAATGCACTCGAAAAATGAGATATGCTTATAGCTCGTGAGACACCGTTTCTAATGTTGTTTTTAACAGTTATTTTATAAAGCCAGAGATTTAATCTTCTGGCTTCAGACTGTAGAAAAACCTCATTCGGCTTGCTTGCGCCGAATGAGGTTTTCTTCGGTTAGTGTAGTTAGGAATTAATCCTCAGCCACTACTGTTTTTAAAAACATTTCTGTGTGGCATTTCATTTATAAAGTTTGAATAAACCAATTGTTACTCTTTTGCGGTAAGATAGGAGGTTAATGTGGCTATTTCATCTTCATAATTAAAATGGTGCGTGATTTGCAGCTTTTCTAGATTGTTTATCATTCTTTGCACATCATCTTTGGGTATTGAAACCTGATTTTCCATCATATCCATTACTTCTAATGCATTGTAAACCTTATTATCCAATACCACGGACAAGTCGCCTCTGTAATAATGCCTGATGGTATTGTCATTGGAAAAGCATATGTCAACCTCCTTTTGGAGTTCCTCCTCCGTAATGGTTACTTTTCTTAGATTTGCCAAGGCTCTAAAATAGATTGCCAACTCGTCTTTACTAACATTTAATTCTCTAATGATTAAAATAAGCAGCGGCAACTCCTCAGGCGAACGGCATTGCTTAGATTCTTCTCTCCTATGAATAAAATCGCCAATTTCATCGAATCTTATCAAAGAAAAAGTTTCTCGCAAATTGCAATAGCAAGTTGCACTAGTTTTAATTTCAGCAACGAATTACGGTAGAACGATGTGCGATTACGGAGAGA
>JAAYQM010000090.1 GCA_012519315.1 Clostridiales bacterium
GGCTTGTCCGTCGGAGCCCGGTAAACCGATCATCATCTGTCCGACAAGATTAAAGCCGTAGTCAAGAATAAGCCGACAGGCCTCCTTTGTACACTCTGCTGTATGCCCTCTCTTTGACAATAGCAGCACATTATCACTCATGCTTTGAATGCCAAGCTCGATGGTGCCGACACCGTAGGATCTTAAAATACTCAGAATTTCCCGGGAAATATAGTCCGGTCGAGTCGATATGCGCAGCGCTGAAACACGTCCCGAATCAAGATATTTTCCGGCAATAGACAAAAGCTCTATCATGAGTTTTCTCTCAATCCCGGTAAATGACCCCCCAAAGAAGGCAATTTCGGTAGTTGTCACAGGCTTTACGGTTGACAGGACCTCCTCAATCTGCTCCTCGACAACGGCAATGTCAAAGCTATGTTGTCCTGAAATGCTGCGCTGATTGCAAAAAACGCACTGATTCGGACACCCCAGATGAGGGATGAAAATTGGAATATTGACATGCTTTTTCATTTTTTGCTCCTTTGGGATGACGTAAACAACAGGGCAGTCTGTATCTGCCCTGTTGCCTTTAAGTATTATCAAAAACAAAGCAGTATCTCCGCCCTGTTTTTGATGGTACTTAACCTTTTTGCATAATTCTTACTCCCCAAAAAGGGAAAGCGCAACCTTCGCCGCCTTTTGCTCGGCCTCTCGCTTAGTATTGCCTTCTCCTACGCCGATGACATTGCTGTTAAGCCTTGCCTCCACCGTAAACACCTTCATATGATCAGGACCGCTCTCGTCTATGACGGCATACTCAAGAATCTCGCCACCCGCTTGCTGAACAAGCTGTTGCAGCGCTGTTTTATAGTCCTTTGTCTTGCCATGAATCTCCATGTTTTTCAGTTCGGGCGTAATTAACGGTAAAAGAAATTTCCTCACATGGTTTTTTCCCATCCTGCCACCGTCAAGATAGATGGCAGCGATTAAAGCCTCAAAAGCATCGGCTAAGATAGATTTTCGTTCGCGCCCGTTGTTTTGCTCCTCACCGTGACCGAGATAAAGATATTTGCCAAGCCCGATTTCTCGCGCATTTTTGCTAAGGGCCCGCTCACAAACCACCTCGGCGCGCATGCGGGTAAGCTCTCCCTCAGGATAATCGGGATAGTGCTCAAACAGGTATTCGCTTACTACAAGGGATAAAACAGAATCCCCTAAAAACTCCAGTCGCTCGTTAGAGGCAACAGCCCTGTTTTTAACCTTCACCTCATTGGAATATGAAGAATGGGTTAACGCAGTGTGCAGGAGCGATTTATTCTTGAAGGTGTAGCCGATGCGCTCTTCAAGTCCGACAATATTCATTTTAGCAGAAGCCAATTTAATCAAACCCTTTATATTATTCTTTTTGTACTTTTTTTAGAAAGCTCTAGTCATTTTCCTGTGTCGATTTTTCGGCGCTGTTTTGATTTGCTCTCTTGTCCGAAAACTCCATCGCATGGCGGGCAATTTCATACATTACCCCGTTGTTTATGAAGTTCATAGCCTGTCTGACAGCGTTTTTGATCGCTTTTGCGTCTGAGCTGCCATGAGCTTTGATAACCGGCTTTGATATACCAAGCAGGGGGGCGCCGCCATGCTCCGAGGCATCAAACTCACGCTTCAGTCCCTTAAGCTTTTCCTTCATCACCAAAGAAGAAAGCTTGGTCAGCGGATTTTGCATAAACATACCCTTCAGGGTCGTCATCATGAATCCGCCCATCCCCTCGATAAGCTTAAGAACAACATTGCCTGTAAAACCGTCTGTCACCAGCACATCGCAGACATCAAAGGGGATCTCCTTCCCCTCTACATTGCCGACAAAGTTAACAGGGGAGGTTGTCAGGCGTTTATGCGTTTCAACCATAAGAGGGGTACCCTTTGTGCTCTCTGTCCCGTTGTTAAGCAATCCGACACGCGGTTCTTTTATGCCGTAAAGCTTCTCCATATAGACAGAGCCCATAACGGCAAATTGCTCAAAAATATCTTCGGTAACAACAAGATTTGCTCCGGCATCAATCAACAAAACAGGCGAGTTAAAGGGTAAGACCGTGGCTATAGCGGCACGCTGTATTCCCTTGATCCGACGGACAATCAAAGTTGCACCGGCAAGCAGGGCACCGGTGTTGCCGGCGCTCACAAAAGCGTCTCCCTCCCCATTCGCCAGCATTTTTAAACCAATGCTCATGGAGGAGCCGCTTTTATCTCGAACAACACTAAGGGCGGGATCGTCCATATTTATCACTATGTCGGTATCAACAACTGCAATCTTTTCCAGATTGATATTCTTTTCTTTCGCGATCTGATCAATAATTTGTCTGTTCCCGACAACGGTAATATCTACCTTATATTCAGTAGCTGCCAGCACAGCACCGAGCAAAAGCTCGGCCGGGGCGTTGTCGCCACTCATAACATCAATAATTACACGCATTGCTAAAGCCATCCTCTTTGTTATTTAAGCTGTATTTGTGTGCTTACCCTGTCAATTGCATCAAGCGCTCTTTGGGCAATAGCCTCATTTTTTGCTGTTTTTCCTCCTCGAACTTTGTAGCCCAGCGGTGAAACAATTCCGAAATTTGCGTTCATCGGCTGAAAGCTTCCGCTCCCGCCGAGACTTATATAATGAGCCAGTGCGCCGGTTACAGTTTCCCTTGTAAAATCAACTAAAGGCAACCCTAAGGCGCATCTTGCCGCATTAATCCCCGCAACAAGACCGGAGGAGGTCGATTCGACATATCCCTCAACCCCGGTTATTTGTCCGGCAAAAAACACATTCGGCGCTGTGCGAAGAGTATAATACAATGTGAGAAGCTCGGGAGAATTTATATAAGTGTTGCGGTGCATAACACCGTAGCGTAGAAATTCCGCACTCTCAAGACCGGGAATAAGTCTGAAAACCCGCCTCTGCTCTTCAAATGCAAGATTGGTCTGAAACCCGACCATGTTATACATCGTCCGGTCGCTGTTATCCTGCCGTAACTGAACGACGGCAAAGGCTTCCTTCCCTGTTTTCGGATCGACAAGTCCCACCGGCTTTAAAGGACCGAATCGCAGGGTGTCATACCCCCGCTTTGCCATGACCTCAATCGGCATGCAGCCTTCAAAAACCTTCATATCTTTTTGCGCTTCCCTGTCAAAATCCTTTAACTCTGCCACTCTGGCATTGACAAGGGCATCGTAAAAGCAGTCATATTCCTCTTTTGACATGGGACAATTAATATATGAGGCCTCGCCCTTGTCGTACCGGGAGGCGAAAAAGGCCTTTTCCATATTAATTGACGAAAAATCGACAATAGGGGCAGCGGCATCGAAGAAATGCAGACTCTCACTTCCCAGCATATTCATAATATAAGCCGAAAAAGGCTCGGTTGTCAGCGGCCCTGTCGCCACGATACAGATCGATTTTTTATTAATTTGAGTAACTTCTTCGTTGATAATCTCGATTTTATCACAATTGCGAATCTTGTTTGTAATATATTCGGAAAATTGAGTGCGGTCAACAGCAAGGGCAGAGCCGGCAGGAACGGCTGTGGCATCAGCCGCCTCAATAATCAGTGAGCCCATGCGGCGCAGCTCCTCCTTAAGGAGGCCGACCGCATTGCTTATCTTAGCAGAGCGAAAGGAATTGGAACAGACAAGCTCTGCAAAATTATCCGAATTGTGTGCGGGAGTCCTCATTTTCGGCTTAATTTCATAAAGACGGACATGAACGCCGTACCTGACCGCCTGAAAGGCCGCTTCGCATCCGGCAAGACCGGCTCCGTATATTTCAATCTGAGGGGTGGTGTTATTCATTGGTTTCCTCAACAGTATCTTGTTCCGCCTCTGGGATATATTCACGCTTATAGCCACATTCTTTATCATGGCAGATAATCAGATTCTTCCCTTTTTTGCGGAAAAGCATTTTGCCGCAATTCGGACAATTCTCATTCAAGGGGAGATCCCAGGAGGAAAAATCACAATCGGGATAGCGCTCGCAGCTATAAAAGAGCATCCGATTCTTTCCGATTTTTGAAACAAGCTTAGCTTTGCAAAGCGGGCAGTTAACACCGATTTCCTTAGCCCGCTGCTTTGTAAACTTGCATTGAGGATAGTTCGAGCAGGCGTAAAAGCTCCCGTACCGGCCGGTGCGTACAACCATATCCCCGCCACAAAGCTCACACTTGAAATCGGCAACCTCAAGCTCCTTTGCCAAATCCTTTGCCGAATCCCCGTTCTTTGTAAGGGGCTTTGTATTCTTACATTTGGGGTAGTTGGGACAGGCGGCAAACTTGCCGAAGCGTCCGTTTTTCACAATCATATTGCTGCCGCATTTCTCGCACAGGATATCGGTTTCCTCTTTCGGAATCTCAAAGCTGCCCGCGGTTACCTTTTTATTTGCCTCTTCAAGACGCATAGCAAAATTTGAATAAAACTCGCCAAGCACATTCTGCATAGTGTCCTGACCGTTTTCAATGCTGTCAAGCTTATCCTCCATAATGGCGGTAAATTCATAATCCACAATGTTCGGGAAA
>JAAYQM010000091.1 GCA_012519315.1 Clostridiales bacterium
ATATCGAATATATCGGCAAGGAGCCTTTAGTGACTATTTACATCGACCGAATGGTGCTTAATCACTATCCTGACGCCGGCAAATCAAGAAGCTCGTATTTGCCCCTGCTTGAAATGGCGGTTGCCGAGGATCCTGACAATGACAGGATGCGATATTATTTAGGTAGAGAATATATGTATCAAAAAAGGTGGCAGGATTGTATAAACACGTTGAAATTCTATCTCAATATGAAGAGTGCGGGCTGGAGGGACGAGCGATGCGCCGCTATGCGGTGGATTGCCAAGTCATATGCAGAAACAGGCGAATTTCGCGAGAGTTATAATTGGTATTTCAGGGCGGTGGCAGAGCAGCCGATGATGCGGGAGCCCTATATAGAATTTGCCCGCTTGTGCATGGTTCGGAAGGACTGGGCGTTGATGTACTCATTAGTCAAGGAGGCACTGAAAATCACCGAAAAATCCAAAACCTTTGTCAATACCGGATACTGTTGGAATTATACTCCCTATGATCTGTGTGCAATTTCCGCCTATAATTTAGGTCTGTATAAAGAATCATATGAAAATGCCAAAATCGCCTTAGAATACGAGCCTTCAAACGAAAGATTGAAAAAAAACTTCAAAATAATCGAGGATAAATATCTAAATGCCTAAATCGTTTTCATTTCATCGTGTTGTCTTAATTTTTTAAATGACATATCCTTAAAGGCAACACGAAGTGATGAAAAAAGCGCACCCACGAATGTGGGTGCGCTTTGGAACGGCAATTGCCGCTGGGGTGAGTAACCGGAATCGAACCGGCGACCTTTAGGGCCACAACCTAACGCTCTAACCAACTGAGCTATACCCACCATAATTTATTGTGTAATCATCAGAACGTTTTATATTATACAACAAGTCTGTCGATTTGTCAAGTGATGTTTTTGTAATTTTATAATCCATCTGTGTTTTTGTATCGAATCACTATCAATACAGCTTATGCTGTAAATATAAGCCGTCGATGAGCATATGATCACCGACGGCTATATGTTTGTATATAGAATTAATATCAGGCTATAATTAAACAGCAGGTGATATTTTTAGCTTGGAAGATATATTCTAAAATGGGTTACCGCCGAGGGATCGTTGCGGATATCTGTGGTTGAGCCGACTACAGAGATGTTGAAGGCACGATATGCGTAGCCCTCCCACCAGTCTTCGGTAACAATGAAGATATTTTGTGTTACGGGACTTGCACGGGTTGTCTGCCTTGTAAGGGAGGTCCATCTTTCAGGACGGTATTGCCAGCCCTCATCCACAACGATGACGCTTCCGACAGGAAGGGTTTCCATTGTAAACATTTCTGTAGCGATAAAGTATTTTGAGTTTGATGCGGTTTTGACAAGCTCGGCGTACCTGGTGGCATCGGTGCTGTACCAATATGCGCCGACTGTATAATCAAACGAAATCTGGGTATAGTTTGAAAAATCAAAAGCGGGTTTTTCGGTGTGCTCTGATTCTGTTATCTCAAAAAGCCTTTGCTCGGCATGGTTTACCGACTCGATTATTACCTGAACATCGTCTTCGGTAAGGGAAAGGGAGGTCGGCTGGCATTTAAGCTCGGCAAGCTCCTTGCCTGTAAGGGAGGAGAACCAGGTATATCCGGCGATGAATCTTCCAAGCTCGCTGAGATGATAGCCGTCCCTTGTCAAGGTATCCTTGAAATAGCTGGTGCGTGCGTTCTGTATCGAGGTTCCTGAGGGAATTACAATGTTGAAGACATTCAAGGGCAACACGCTGCTCTTGACCGCATTGCAGATCTGATTATACATTTTTATCTGGTCATTATCATATCTCGAAAAATGGCTGTGTGTGCTGTCCTGCTGATATGCCCAGGTCATATGCCATACAAGCTGTGCCGACGGGTTTGTCTTGTTTTTGTTTACATAATTGATAAGGTAATTAAGGGAGGTCGTATATGATGACGCCATACCGGAATAGCCGCTTGCCTGCTGCATTGTGATGATATCCCAGTCCTCGTCGTTTATGCCATGGAGCATTGTGGAGTTGTCTCTTTTCGCCCATTGACCTGATGTGTTTTTGTAATATGTGTAACTTGCGTTATTAGAGAGTGCGTTACCGGCATGTGTTTCAAGCGTGCAGCCCCCAATATATAAGTTGCCGAGAATTACGCTTTCAACGCCCTCCGCTTTTGCGATTTCATAAAGATAGGTCATTGCATCAACGCTGAAGCTGTTGCCGATAGCTAGAATTTTCAATGTTTTGCCGTCCCATTTTGTATTTTTGTAGTTATGCTCCGCAGGGTCATATGCGGTTGAATCGTCTGTTTTTGTAGTCTCAGACTCGACATTCGTGGTTGTGTCGCCCGAGGAAGTCGTGTCGGTGCCTGTATCGTCGGTATCCCTCGAGCATGATGTGAAAAATGACAGGCTGCATAAGCATATGACAATAAGTATCATCCATAGTCTTTTCATCGTATGTTCCTCCTATTTCTTCCTTTCGTATTGTAAAGTTAAATGAAAGTTGAGAACCTCTCAAGCATTGTAGTACAATGGTTTCACCACGAATCCAAAGTACTCCCAAAACAAAGAGAGGTTCTCATGATGAAATCATATCAGATTGTATGC
>JAAYQM010000092.1 GCA_012519315.1 Clostridiales bacterium
ATACCAATCTTAACACAATGGAGACTTGATTCAAATCGCGAAGATACTCCATCACATCGCTATAGGACATATAGACATTCCTTCCGTGGATATAATTTTAATAAAAAAATTATTAGATTGAACTATTATACTATAAACAGAGCAATTGTTCAATTGCAAAAACTCGATTAATAAATAATATACAATTTATTCACAAAAAGTTAAATTAAAAAGTTATAGCGGTTATATTTTTAGTGTGCATATGCTGCAAGGTAAACTCAAATTCGCAAAATTCGCCATAGGTGCTGCGAACTACAATCTCTTCGCCGTGGGCGTCGATGATGGTCTTTGCGATATAGAGACCGAGCCCCACGCCCGCTTTGTCAAGACCGCGGCTTTTATCGCTTTTATAAAAGCGGTCAAACACCATCGGCAGATCCTCAGGCGGGATGCCCATCCCCTCGTTATAGACAGAGACGTGGATCTTTTTCTCCCTTTCGCGGATGGATATGCGGAGGGTGCCCTTCTCCCTTGAAAACTTAACGGCGTTGTCGCACAGATTATAGAGAATCTGGTGAATAGCATCACGGTCGGCGAAGGCGAACATACTGTCATTATCGCTGTTAAATTCCACATTCAGCCCTTTCTCGTCGATTTGCGATTCAAAGGAGATGAGAATCTGTCTGGTCATCTCGCATATATCGAATACAACCATTGAAAACCGGCGTTCCCCTGCCTGTATTCTTGAGATGTCAAGAAGCTGACTCACAAGGCGGGAGAGTCTGCGCACCTCGGTGGCGATGATATTGAGATAATAATCCTGCTTTTCCGGTGGGATGGCGCCGTCCAGAATACCGTCGATAAAGCCGGATATAGTGGTCATAGGCGTTCTGAGATCATGAGAAACATTCGCCAAAAAGGATCGGCGCATATTCTCAAGATTCGCTAATGATTCGGCCATTTTGTTAAATGCGGTGGCAAGCTCGGCAACCTCGTCCCGCCCCGTAACGGTGATACGGGAGTCAAATTTGCCGCTGGCAAAGTTTTTTGCCGCCTTGCTCATGCTTTTGAGGGGACCGATAATGCGTTCGCTGATAAAGTAGACGGCGACAAGGGCGGCGAGCATCACCCAAAGGCTGGACATGATGACCGTTTTTATCACAACGTCGAGCAGCTCATTGAGACTGCTTGAGGAGGAGCAGATAAAGATCCCCCCGACCATCTCGGTAGGCTCCCTTGTAATGGGGAGGGCGCGGATAAGATGAGGCTTTTCAAAAACGCCCCCCATTGTGTTCAGCAAGGTCAGCACCTGCCCGCCGGAGAGAGAGGTCATCACATGCATGGGAATGCTGCCTTTAACATAATCGGCAGGGGTATGGCTGTCAAGCAGCAGAATATTGCCGTCGCTGTCGGTGATGAGGATGTTTGTATCCTCGTTGTATTGGACAAGCATGGTTAGGACCGATTGAATATCGGTGCGATTATTCGTTATAAAATCGGAAAAATCCTCTTGCGGATGTTTTGCGTATTCGGTACGCAGAAAATTTCCTGCGGCATCGGCAGTGCGGGAAACGACCGATTCTTTTACATCGATTGCATATTCGTTGACTATCGATGTGATAATCAGGGTAAGCACCATAAAGCTGATCAAGATGATCAGCATAAAGGCGGTGATATATTTGGTGAAAACGCTCCTGAACACAGGCTTCCCCCGCTTGTTGTATGAATTTCACGCCGACACCTTTCGGCATCAGCGTGATGAGTTTATAAATATTATTGCTAAAATCGCAGTTGACAGGGCAACAGCAAGGCTGATTTCCCCTATTGCAGAATCTCGAATTTGTAGCCGACGCCCCAGACCGTTTTCAGAATCCACTTGTCTGAAACGCCCTCCAGCTTCTCCCTCAGACGCTTGACATGAACGTCAACGGTACGGGAATCCCCAAGGTAGTCGAAGCCCCAGACCTTGTCAAGCAGCTGATCCCGGGTGAAGACCCGATTGCAGTTCGATGCTAAGAAATAGAGCAGCTCAAGCTCCTTTGGCGGGATATCCACCGATTTCCCCTTCAGCTTCAGCTCATATTTTTGGAGACTTATCTCGATGTTGTCAAATTTGATAACCTCATCATCATTTTGGTTGTCATGGGCGGAGTAGCGGCGGAGAACGGCCTTGACCCGTGCCGAAAGCTCCTTCATATCAAAGGGCTTGACGATAAAATCGTCGGCGCCCAGCTCCAGACCGAGAACTTTGTCAAAAACCTCTCCCTTTGCGGTGATCATAATAACCGGCTTTGAGGACATTTCACGGATTTCACGACAAACCTGCCAACCGTCTTTTTTGGGCAGCATGATATCCAGGAGAACTAGATCCGGCTCGTACATTTTAAAGAAATTGATCCCTTCGACACCGTCGTTGGCGGTTTTCACTTCGTATCCTTCGTTTTCGAAATAGAGGCGTAACAGATCACAGATATTAACATCATCATCAACAACTAATATTTTTGTTTCCATTTTTCGAATCTCCTGTTTATTGTCAAAATTTAATAAAAATATATCAAGAATTCGTTAACAATTTGATTATATTTATTTTATCGTATTTATAGCTAAATTGGTGAAGTTTTTATGAACATAGAAAAAACATTAATTTAATTCGCTAAAATCCCTTACAATTCGGCAAATTGTTTTATATATCTTGAAAAAAGGATAAAGCTGATATATAATATATATGTTTTGACTATACACCGCAACGTTGGGGTATATTCATGAAAAAAGACAAATTATTCAGCATAGAAAGCGAAGGATAGAATGAAGCTAGGTATTGTAGGACTACCCAATGTAGGAAAAAGCACCTTATTCAATGCACTTACCAATGGGGGCGCCCAGTCGGCGAACTACCCTTTTTGCACAATAGATCCCAATGTCGGTATTGTCGCCGTGCCCGATATAAGACTTGACTATTTGACAAGGCTCTATAATTCGGAAAAACGCACCCCCGCAACTATCGAGTTTTGCGATATTGCAGGACTTGTCCGGGGCGCCTCGAAGGGGGAGGGGCTTGGCAACAAATTTCTTGCCCATATTCGTGAGGTGGACGCCATTGTTCATGTTGTCCGCTGCTTTTATGATGACAACATCATTCACGTGGAGGGGAATGTCGACCCTGTCCGTGATGTCGAAACTATCAATCTTGAGCTGATCTATTCCGATCTTGAAATGATCGACCGCCGTATCGAACGGACAAAGAAGGGTCTCAAAGGGGATAAATCCCTGGAGGGTGAGCTTAATATGCTTGAGAGGATACGCGTAGCCCTTGATGAGGGGCGGTGCGCCCGTACCGTTGAGCTGACCGAGGAGGAGACCCAGCTTTTAGCCGAAACCCCTCTATTGACAAGAAAGCCGGTAATCTACCTTGCGAACATCAGCGACGGGGAGCTGGGAGGCAGCTTTGAGAGCAATGAGGGATATCAGAGACTGAAGAGTCTTGCCCAGTCGGAGAATGCAGGGATTGTAGCCGTGTGCGCCGAGATCGAGGCGGAGCTTGCAGAGCTTTCCGGCGAGGACAGGCAGTCCTTTCTGGCCGAGCTTGGGATTGAGGAAAGCGGTCTTGACCAACTTATCCGAGAGAGCTACGGGCTGCTTGGTCTGATAAGCTACCTCACCGCAGGACCGAAGGAGAGCCGCGCCTGGACCATTAAGAAGGGCACAAAGGCGCCTCAGGCGGCGGGAAAGATCCACAGCGATTTTGAGAGAGGGTTTATTCGTGCCGAGGTCATTGCCTTTGACGATCTTGTGAAGGTGGGCAGCATGACCGCCGCAAAGGAAAAGGGTCTTGTCCGCAGCGAAGGGAAGGACTATGTGGTCTGCGACGGGGATGTAATCCTCTTTCGGTTCAATGTATAGGGCCAGGGGATAGGATTTTAACAATCTAAAATCATTATACCATAAATTTGCAGTACCACACCGGTTTGTGTTGCATAGTGCGGCAAATTTCTCAATTCGCCAGCGGCGAATTGCGTTACTTTATCGTGGTATCATTATACCATGAATTTGCAGTAACACACCGATTTCCGCTACATTGTGCGGCAAATTTCCACCTCATCTTAGAATCATTATACCATATTTTTTCGGTTGTGTATAGTACTTTTTTATCAAAAATGCTCCGGTTCGGCCGGGGCTTTTTTTGATTGCAGGGCATCCCCCTATTTGTACTTTTATATGAAAATAAACACAAACGTTTCGCCAAACACCTTGACAGAACTGGAAAATAGTGCTATACTTAAACTAATTTGCGAATAATTCTCAAATTGGAGTAGGTTTTCATGAAATATTCAACAGAGCAGAGAGCAATTTTGTTAAATTTCTTGAGAGAGAATTGCGATCGTCCGTATTCGGTTGACG
>JAAYQM010000093.1 GCA_012519315.1 Clostridiales bacterium
AATTTAATTGCCTTTTCTAGCTCTTCAACTATCTCTGTATATCTCTCTCCGTTATAACTGTTTTTACGTTTATATTCATACTTCTTTAACATATCCTCAAGTATCGACACCGCTTTATTCACATCTTCTACCCATTCCCTATCCATTAATGATCCCTCCCTGGGCCCCTGGGGTAACAGAGGCCCGTGTATTCTACTACATGTATATTATTATTTGCAGCTAGGCCTAGCTGCAAAAGTTACTTCGCCACTTGGGCTTGAAGCTGATTGAGTTCTGATATTGCTGCACTTGCCTCAGACTTGGTCAGATCCTTCATGCTTTTTATGTCCCGTTTAGTAACATCTGATAGCCATTTTTTGATACCGTCCTCATCGTCCATCCCGAGGTTTTTCGATATAGCAAATATCGCTCTGATTTGGCTATCTGTAGCTGAGTTCGGTGGTCCATCTGCCTTGGGATACTTTTGTGTTTGCTGTCTTTGTTGTGATTGCGGTCTTGGTCTGTCCTTCGGAGCAGTAGTGTTTTGTGATGTATCAGCATCTTTTGTATCGTCTATGCAGAATAAACCGTTCAAAGCATACTTTCTGGCGTAAGAAGAAGTGCTGCCGGTAACTTGTGAAGAATCCATACCTTTCTTACTTTCGCTTTCCCTTGCCAGTGCCGTAGCTTCTATACTCTCGCCTTTCTCTATATCAATCAATTTTGCAACTGCCTTGATGTAGTATCTATCGCCGATCTGCACCAGCTCATCATTAAGAATTAAAATTGCCTTGTTTTTCTGTAGTAAGGGTTTGACTCCTTCTAAAATATCCTCACAGCTCCGATAATTGTATTTTCCAAAACTGTTATACTGATTTTTCGGGGCACGCAATTCTGCTTGAATATTCATCAGTTTTTCATAGATATTCACCCGATACACCTCCATTTATGCTGTTTTTTCTTCTTTTATTTGCTGTTGATAATAATTACAGAACCTGTTTGCCCTGCAATAATCCGGGCATTTTTTATCTTCGCCCTTTCTAACTTCAATGAAATCTCCGCCGTTTTGTTCCTTCCACTTTTCAGCATCTTCCTTACTGTCAAGCACTCTCATTGCCCTCTTTCTGTTCTTTTTCATCACAGCATATTTATCGCCATCGTTGAATCTTTCTTCCAATGAGCATAGCGGGAGTTTATCATCGGGTAGCTTCTCTGCTTTGGCTATTTCATCAAATTTTTCTTCAAGCCATTTTTCGATATCAATAAAATCCTTTTCTGTGTATTCAAAAGTGACTTTTTTGACTGGTAACTCCGGGTAGTCTGCTTTCCGTTTGGATTGACTTTTAGAATGGTCTTTCACAATCGCTATTACTTCGCCACGTTCAACCGGAAATCCGATTGATTTCAGCATGTAGGCATATAGCAATAGTTGTTGTTTCCAATCCTCATAATCGCCAAAGATGATCTTCCACACGCTACAGGTCTTATAATCTGTTACTGTTTTTGTCTTTGCATTGTATAAATCAAACCGACCTGATAGTGTATACTCGCCTATTTTGACCTTGAGATACTCTTCTTTGAATTCGTGTTCGCCTTCGTCTTGATGGTCGAGTATATTGTGAACTGCTGTTCCAAATAGTAGCCAGATCATATCCGATACATCTTGCTCTATTTCGTTGTGGTGTCGACGTTCAAGGATAGTTTCCCTGACACCTTTCAGTAACGATGTGACGCTATATTGTTTATCTTTATATTGATAGTCGCTTTCAGCCATATTTACAAAGGCCTGTGGTAAGCCTAATTTATTTGTGATTTTCATGTTTGTCCTCCTTGATTCCCCCACCCTAGTTGTGCTAAAATGAGGACGGATGTATTTTTTGTGCCTTTCGGATCTGGCTCGCCAAAGCCTCCGAAAGGTCTTTTGTTTTACCCTTGTAGGCGAATATGCACTGCTTCATGTCCTCAGTAAGCCTTTCCCTGAAGCATTCGCCAGTATACCACCGGGTAAGCTCGCCCAACTTTTCTCGAAGCCTGTCCCTTTCCTTTGCAAGTTCGAACACCTCAGCAATCTTGCGGTTGCAGATGTCGATGTCCATGGCTGTTGCGGCAATTTGTTCTTCGATTTTCTCTCTTTTCAACTTCTCACCTCCCTCACAAAACAAATAGATCCTTTGACCCTAATACCAATCTCCCCTGGGGGTGTAATGGAGCCATTCCCCGTTTTTAAATACTACTTTTAGGTTCTTGCCTAGCGGTTTCACACTCACCGGAGTCCAACCGTCTTTATAGTCGCTGCCTACTCCGGCCTTATGCCTTTTGTTGGTGCTGGTAAGTAGATCCTGCTGCTCTGGTGTTAGTTTGTTAAAACCTCTTACATTTTTTATTTTGACAACCTCCTTTCCGCATTCGTTATGAGGCTTTCAACCTCCATAAAAAACCTCCTCGCCGGTGATTAGGCTTTCAAATTTACTTGTCATTTTGCCATCTCCTTTACTTATGCCACATATTTTATTGCCATTTCCTTGACAATAGCCGTATATATTTCTTTCAGTCTCACATCTGATTCAATTACATCCATATAGTTTGCACCGTTGATTTCTGTCTTTTTAACACCTGCTGCAGCAAGTCGTTCTTTCAGGTTGTCCAGTCTAATGCTAAGCCTACACCTAGCTCTTTCCTCTAGCAGCTGATAGCTTTCATTTCTCTTTTCTCGGTAGTCCTTGTTGTGAAAGGCCATCCTTGAAATTTGGGAATTGACCCATTTTCGCCAGTCTTCGTCTGTTTGAATGATGGTATCTTTGATATTCTCGATGGTATTTTTAGCTGTAGTTGCTATTTGCTTGGCTTCCTTAGCTTCTTTTTGTGCCAGCTCTATTTGGTCGATGGCGGCCCTGAGGATGTCAAGCTGTGATTTTGGCTTTAAAGCTGCTTCCATGCGATTAAATTCGTTTATGTAGGCAACCTTGAAACGCATGGCCTTTTCACCTGTGTAGCCCATAGTGAGAAGTGTGAAGCCATCGCGGGTGAGAAGGTATTCGGGGTACTCTCTATTCCGAGGATCTTGGTATGTTGAAGAGATGAAATATTGTTCTGTTTTAATCTCCTCAATTTTGAGGAGATCCCCTTCGATTATGTCCTCTATGTCTCTCAAAACATTGTCATGTCTCTTCTCAAAGTTCTCAGCCACTATGCGGCTTGAAACTACGATCTTGTTATTCTCATTTTTTACTCCCAGTGCTATTAAGTTGTTCATAAGCTCGTCCCCTTTCTCCTTAAGTCTGGTAAAATGTCCATGAGAGGAGGTGAATATAGTGAAAACAGCACAATTGCATCCTTCTCTTTGTTTGTAAAAGTCATAGGTTTACCTCCTTCGTATAAGTTTTGGTGCCGGTGCAGGCTTCGGGAACATGGTTGATACCCACTCGTCAAACAACTCTTCAACGATTCGGATAGATCCTTTGAAATCCACTGAAGGGCACCCAGGCATTTTTATAATCTCGTAAGCCTTGTTTCGGCCTACACCAAGCTTTTTTTGTAAATCCTTAACGGTTATGCAGGTGTAGCCCATGAGCATACCCTCCTTATGCACTTTTTTCTTCAGTTTCAAATAGATACTCAAGTTTTAAGTCAGGGAAAAATATGTCCCTTATTTTAAAAATTTCGGTTCTTGTAAAATCTGTTTTCCCGTTTAGCTTATTTATGATGGAATCATAGGAGATTCCTAAAATATTAGCTAATTTCTTAGGCTTTATATTTTCCCTCGCCATTTCTGCCCTCAAATTTGGAAACATTGTCTTACCCCCTTTAAGAATTATTACGATGCATCGTTATCTAATACTATTTTAATCGATGTGTCGTAATATGTCAAGCATTATTTCAGGTTTTTTTATGATATATCGTAAATATTACTATACATAATTAATAAAATGGGTTATAATACTAGTAACAAAATGTATATTAGGAAGGTGAACAGAAGTGAAACTGACTGAAAAGTTAGACCTGCTAATGAAGAAAAAGGGCATAACAAAAGCAGATTTATCAAGAGGAGGACCTGCAAATGAAATGTAACGAATTACAAAAGAAAGTTTATGAAGGTTATTATAACTTAATGAGTGACGAAATGCGAGAGGAAATAAAAACTTATACTCCGCTGCCCAAAAAGGTATCACTGCCACCAGGCGCTGATCGGGAGTCGGCAATTAAGATTATTTTTCATAATAATTCATGGCTTCGAGTGTACTTGAGAAAGGGATCATTGGAGTGGTATTGAATACCGACAAAACCCGCCTTTGTAGCGGGTTTCTTCCTTTTGATAGGTATTTGTATTGGGACAAGAAAAGCGGCCGTTATGACCGCTCTACGATCTTCTCCAACTTCGAGACAACGTCCCGGATCGTGTCCATCCGACCTTCTTGGTATGAAGATTCTTTCTCTCCGAACCTGTTTTTGTATATCCTCCTGGCAACGGTATAGTCCTCTTTGAGTCGAGATACGACCTGTTGTAGTTGCCGCTTTTCTGTTTTAGTCATAAATATACCCTCCTATTGATTTCTCAACCAAAGTGGGGTATATTTTAGATACCGACCACCTTGGTTGGTGGTGGGAAGCCCGTGCTTGTTTGCCGACGAGCGGGCTTCCTGTTTTTTGTTTATGAGCGCTCTTGGTAAATCTCCCGAAGCGCCTCCCTCTGATACTCCGATACCTCCATCGGATCATCAAAACAGGGGAACTCCCGACCGTCGAGGTAGTCGGCAAGCTCGTCCCCGGATTCGAAAGATTCAAAGTCGATGCTGAGGTTTTGGATCTCGAGGATGGCCTCGATTTTGTCGATGTCTAGCATGTTTTTAGCCTCCTTTAGATATTTTTTGAGTGGCCCCCAATGGAGCAGGGCCGTCCTCATAACTGTTGACCTGTCTAGGTAGTTGTCGTCGCAATATTTGTCAAGCGCCCGGGCAATTTCTCCGGGCAACCTGACGGATACACGCTGTTGGGTCATTTTGACACCTCCTGAAACCACTTGA
>JAAYQM010000094.1 GCA_012519315.1 Clostridiales bacterium
ACAAGACTTTGCTTAAATTCTTCATCATATTTTCGATAAGTGCTCATTTTTTTATCTCCTTTTTATTGTCTACTGAAATTATACTGCATTTCACTATCCGCTGTCTACTTTATTAGTATACATCCACGACAAGTAATTTTGAAAGTGGCAGGCGGAGATATATCCGTATTCGGCAATGAAAAAGACCGTGAAGATAATTTGAGCATGGCAATCGCCATGTGGATGGGCTACGGCAAGCACAGAGCCAAGTTTTATGATTGGATGCGGGAGAAGGGTTATATGAAAAAGGCGGGAGAAGCAACCGAAGGCTATTGGAAGCTAGTGCGAAGCTTTGAAAATAAATATGAAACAAATAAAACAAATGATTATTATTCAGAATCATGGAGCGGTGGCGGAGGCAGTTATACATATCGCTGTGAGGTCAAATATGACGGTGTTTCCTATACCGGTATAACGCATGACAGCTGCAAAGGTGAATTTGTTGAGAACAAAGGAACAGCAAGCGCTCCGAAAGAGAGATATAAGGGCGGTGAACGGGTTGAAATTGATTTAAGAATCACTGCGAACACCTCGTCAAATATCTGCTTTAATCTTGGTGCTTCGCTGGGAGCAAGCATAACACCCGTAAACCACGACGATCCGTTTGTCAGTTACGGCACAAACAGAAGCTTATATGACATAACCGAAAAGATCACCAAAAGCTATATCCAAACAGGTAAGAACGATACGAATACGGGATATTGGGGTGAAAGCGCCACGGTTGGCGGCGAAATGCCGAGCGGCTCCGCTAACGGGGATAAAGTCTATATCCTTATCGGCATGGGCGGCGGAAACAATTCGATCACGACAGCTTATGAGTATGAATGGCACACCAATTAGCAGCCCGCTAAAACGAATTTCATCCGTATTGATACTGCTTGCCGCCCTGCCAATGCTGCTAATGGAAAGTGAGTATCGTCATGCCAAAGAAGAAAAAGCGCAATAACACTCCCCTTCCCATCCTTATAATTATCTATGCCGTGTTGCTCTATGCCACATATACCAGCCTTTCCACTCTGGCGCTTGGGCTATGGGGCGATACTGTAATGGGCACAATAGACAGCTATGACAGCAGACTTGATAATACGAATGCGGGAGAAAACCGTTCCCGCACCGTTTCAAAAGGCTACTATTTTAATGTAAACGGCAAAGAGTATAAAGGATATGTAATTTATTTCAGCGATGAGGCGTGGCCGAGATTAGAGGAAGGAGAAACACGAAGCGAGCGTATTCTGTACCTCCCTTTCCTGCCTTATATCAACAAGCCTTCTTTGCTTGCCGATTTTGATGAATTGGGGGTTCCCGGAATACTTTATCACATGTTTATCCCTGTGGGCTGTACGTTTTTGTTTCTCCTTGTCACCGGTCGCTTAAATCGGTTGAAACTAAAGATAAAGAAAAGAGGGAAAAAACCGGGCCAGCCTAAAAGAGATAAAAACACTGATATATAGACTGCTTTTTGTGAGTGTTTTATGCCAAGAGTGCCACAAAACACCTCAAAGCTAAAAGTTAAACGACATAGACCGAATAAAGGACAACATAGGAATTGCCGCAAAAGTCTTAACCGTAATTTTATACACAGGCTTCTGCAGATGCTGTTTCTGCAGGAGCCGCCCTTTTTATCGGGAGAAATAATGATTGACAATGCTTTATTTTATTGATCAGTCAAAAGTAAAAGGTGAATTCGAGGAAATATCATTAATGTGATAAAAAACAAAGTCCGCAAAGCTTTCTAAAACAAAGCTTTGCGGACTTTGTGGTCTGAGTGACTGGACTTGAACCAGCGGCCTCTACCACCCCAAGGTAGCGCGCTACCAACTGCGCCACACCCAGATTTATTCGTGCCTTGCTATTATACCATAACCTTTTATTTTCGTCAAGAGTAAAAATGCATTTTGTTAACATTTCCCCCTCTCTTTTGAATATTCACAGGCAATCCCTTTAATAACAGAGCACCCCGGAGGATCTTTCCGAGGTGCGAAAGCTGATATTCTTTAGGTTAAACATATAAAATCTCATTTAATATACCATCATAGATCATCATCGATAGAATTGTCAAAAAGAACTTTTCATTACATTGTCCTTCGTCGTTACTCAATTTTGCGCTTTCAACTCGTTGACAAATTCTTCGATTCTTTCAAGTGCCACTGTGAGATGCTGAATCGAATATGCATAAGATATGCGGGCAAATCCTTCGCCGCAATCGCCAAATGCACCGCCGGGCACAATGGCAACGCCTTTTTCAAAAAGGAGCCGCTCACAAAACTGCTCGCTCGTCATGCCGAACTTGCCGACATACGGGAAGACATAGAAGGCGCCCTCCGGTTCAAAGCAGTCAATGTCGATCCGTTCGAGATGATGCAGAAGGTATCTTCTGCGCCGGTCATATTCATCGCACATCATCCTCACATCGGGATCCCCTTCCCTCATTGCCTGAATCGCCGCAAATTGGGAGGTGGTCGGCGAACACATAATGCAATACTGATGTATTTTTAGCATTTGCTCGGTAATCGGAACAGGCGCCGCCACATAGCCAAGGCGCCAACCGGTCATAGCATATGCCTTTGAAAATCCATTGACCACAATCGTCCTCTCCCGCATTCCTTCGAAGGTGGCAATGGAACAATGGTTTTTCCCGTATGTCAGCTCAGCGTATATCTCATCGGAAATGACAAGAATGTCGGTGTCCCTCAATATTTCGACAATCGGCTCAAGATCCTCCTTTGTCATAATAGCACCGGTGGGATTGTTAGGATAGGACAGAATCAACGCCTTGGTTTTAGGAGTAATGGCTGATTTCAAAAGCTCTGGAGTCAGCTTAAATTTATCCTCCATACGGGTATTGACAATCACGGGTATTCCCCCGGAAATAGAAACAAGGGGGTCATAACAGACAAAGCAGGGGGAAGGTATTATAATCTCGTCGCCCTTATTAATAACGGCGCGCAGAGCAATATCAATAGCCTCACTGCCGCCGACTGTGACGATGATTTCATTTTCGGCAGAATAGCCAAGGGAAAAACGGCGGGAAAGATATTTTGATATTTCCTTTCGAAGCTCAATTGTTCCGCTATTTGAGGTATAATAGGTCTTCCCTTTCTCAAGGCTCTCTATTCCAGCCTCTCTTATATGCCATGGCGTAACAAAGTCGGGCTGACCGACAGTCAGCGAGATAACATCCTTCATCTCCTCAAGCAGGTCAAAAAACTTGCGGATGCCCGACGGCTTTGTTCCCAAGACCTTTTCAGACAATATTCTATTATAATCAAGCATTACAAGCAATTTCCTCTCTCATCGGTCTCGGCCGGTCCGTAAATTACGCCCTTATCCTTATATTTGCGCAGTACAAAATGGGTCGCTGTAGAAATAATATACTCAAGAGGAGCAAGCTTCTGTGCGACAAAATAGGCAACCTCGCGCATAGTCTTCCCCTCAATGAGAACGGCAATATCATAGCTTCCCGACATAAGATAGACACTCTGAACCTCGGGGTAATTGTATATTTTCTCCGCTACCTTATCAAAGCCGCGATCTCTCTGGGGAGTTACCTTCAGCTCAATCAGTGCGCTGACATATTCCCGTTCGGTTTTGTCCCAGTCAATGAGGGTTTTATATCCGAGTATTACGCCATCCTTCTCATAATCGGCGATCATTTTTTTTATGTCGCCAACTTCTTTGTCAAGCATAACTGCAAGCTGTTCCGCTGTTATTCTGCTATCATTTTCGAGTATTTCAAGTAAGGTTTTCATAAAAACTCTCCTTAAATTTTAATTTATCGCCGACAAAAGGCAAAATCCGCCAATTATGTCACGTTTCCGCTCGATCTGATATTTTCTCCTCGATTTGATCTCTGGACAATCCGTATTTTTCAGCAATATCCCGGGCATAACTCTTTCCGTCCGGTATAGCACGGGTCACTTTAAAGGAGCGTCTGCCCGATTCAATACCTGCAACAAGGGAATCGACACGCACCCCGCCCGCCGCCGCCGACTGATTGTTCAGATCGTCAAGGGAGGCCGCAAGCTCGTGCAGATGAGTAGAGAAAAGGGTTCGGCAACCCACTTTTGCAAAGCCGAGAAGCACCTCAAAGGCAATATATGAAGCCTCATACGACCCGGTTGATGAAAAGGACTCATCCAGCAAAACAAGGCTGTGACGGGTAACTCTATCAAAAATCAGCCCCATACGGGCGCATTCTTCTCCGAGTCTGCCCTTGTCGATGGTATCCTCATTCCCACTTGGGAAATGGGTATATATCCCGTCAACCGGGCTTATTTGCGCATGTGCGGCCGGTACGTACATTCCAAGCTGAACCATGGCCTGAGCAAGACCAATGGCACAGGTGATAACCGATTTTCCGCCGCGGTTGGGGCCTGTCAAAACATAAATTCTGCCCTGATCATCAAAGACAATATCATTTTGCACAATCTCATCATCGATTTTCAGCGCAACCGAAGGATTATAAAGCCCCCTAAAATCACAGGCGCAATCCTCCATCGGCATAACAACAGGGCGGGTCAACGGACAGCCTACCTCACGGAGCCTTCTCATAAGCCTTGTGCACTGCACCATAAACTCGATCTCAGGCATAATGCGCAAAAGAAAATCGGTATTTTCAAGAACATAATACTGGACAATTTTTTTCCATGAGCGAATAGAGGTTTTGAACACCTCGTTGATAGCAGAATTAAAAGCAAAGCTCTGTGCCATCTTTTGATTTTCCGACTGCCCTCTTGAAAAGGGCACGAGGGGCGCAATGCAGGTGTATTCATCCTCTTTGAAATTAAGGCGCAAAATCTTGTCGATAATATCCCCCGACTTGAAATACTGAGAATTTACCGACAAAACCCCTGCATCGGCAGGGCGAAGCTGTGCATCAAGGTTAACCCCGATGGTAATACTCTTAATGTCGCGCACACGGTCGGTAAGCTCCTTTAGCTTTTGGTTCAGCTCCTTGTAATAATCGCTTTCTGAAAGCTCCTTTATGCGATCGGAAAAATATCTGAAAGCCGGGCTTTTTATCTTATGATCAATTTTAGAAAAGCCTGCGCTCAGCCGCTCAATACATGAAATGTAAAGCTCCACCTCGGTGATGCTATAAAGATAGGACTCGGTTGTCGCCCCCGTCTCGGTATCAAGGCGGCGAAGCTCAAGAACATCCTGCAAAATCGGTATTATCGAAAGGAGCACCTCCTCAATCTCGGGAATTTCCATCATATCCTCAAAATTTTGCAGGCGGTATTCAATTACGGCAGGGTCGGTTGTAAAATAATCGGTCAGATCGCTGTTTTTAAGCTCAACAAGCTCGGTAAGCTCCAATTGCTCAAGAACTTCCTTTGTAATCATCGGCTTTGTTATGCCTCTGTCGCTGTTTTTTTGAGTTGTCTCATCGGGAAAAATCAAACTGAAATTAAAATCATGCATTTTTATTTTCCTTTGTAATTTGCATTAGTTGGATTTTGTCATCGTTAAATCGGTTTTTGTTCGGGCTTTCTGTTACGAAACACGGTAATATAACGGAAGCCGACTGCACGCAGCATTTCATAGCCCTCTTTTATCCCCGCACCGACATGATCGGCACGATGTGCATCCGATCCGACGGTAACAAGCTCGCCGCCGCAGGAGCGATAAAGCTTTATAAGCTCAAGGGGGGGCATCGTGTGAGGATAGCCGGAACGCAATGGTGAAGTGTTAAGCTCAAGGGCAATCCCCTTATGGATCATTTTTTCATATATTAAGACAATCTGATCGGTGAATTTATTAATATCCAGATTTCGGCCTGCCGCCATAACATATCTGTGCATATAGGTGAGATGGGCAAGGGAGCAAATCCCCTCGAAATTCAGCATTTCCGAAATTTCCCGCAAAGAGTGGGCAAATAGATGTTCTATCTGAATGTCTCCCATTTTTTCATAGTTGAAATAATAAAAGTCGGGCGTATTGTTGAGATTATGCAGCGCTCCAAGGACAAAATCAAAGGGATATTGATCAATAATCGCCCGTGCCAGTTTTGGAACATAGGCGGCGTCACTAAGCTCAATGCCATAGGTCAGCACAATACGCCCCTTATAGCGTTCCCGTGCCTCCATAATAGCATGGTAGGCCTCCTTTGCGTCATAATCTTCGTAGATCCCGTCAGCAATCCCCTTTGTGTCATAATGATCGGTAATGGCTATTTCATCAAGCCCCGCATCAATCGCGGCAAGGCAAAGGGCATCGATAGCTGCGGTGCCGTCCTTCAAAGCGTCGCTGGAAAATTGACTGTGTATATGACTGTCACTATAATAAATCATTCTGTTCTCCGAAAATTTACTGCATTTATTGAGGCAGGACAACCTGTAAGGTAATATTTGCTCAACAAATTTTCATTTATATATTATCATAACACAAATCACTCTTTTTGAGAAGTACAGAATTATGAATTTTTAGCTAATTTATCATATAATAGCTATAAATTTTTGTATTGTATTGAAATATTTAAAAAAATATGCTACAATGCAATAAACTTAACTATTTTGGCTATTGTGATATTTTTATGTTTTCCGCCTGACATATCAAATACGCAAATTGGTAAAGGAGAATAGCATGAAAGGTTTGTTCAGATCATCTTTTGCGGCCATTGCGGCTACTCTGTTATCGATCATCTATGCAATTCCTGCGGCAGCCCAGACCAGCCCGCAGACAGGTGACAGCGGTATTGGATGGACTCCTATCATAATCGCTGGCGCAGCAGTTTTGGTTATTATCTTGTTACTTTTTGTCGGACGCACAAAAAAATAACAAAAAACAAGATATTGCCCTGCGGCGGTATCTTGTTTTTTGCGCTCTTTATGCTTTTTTGTCAATAATAAAATGAAAAGCGCAGAACGCGTTTATCATTTTCCTCTCATACACTTTATACAAACTCTAAAAATCAAGGAGAGAATCCAAATGCACAAGACAAAGACTCGACTCTCTGAGGCTATTGTTGAACAGCTAGATAAAAATTATCCGGGGCACGCCCTTGATGTCCCCCAGATTTATGATATGCTGGAATACCCGCCGAATCCGACAATGGGGGATTTTGCGCTTCCCTGCTTCAAACTTAGCCGCACACTGAAAAGCGCTCCCCAGCAGATCGCCGAAAAACTGAAGGACGGTCTATCCATTTCCGAAATTCGGGAAGCCCGCGCTATCAGCGGCTATCTTAATATTTTTATCAATATCGATCTTTTGGCGACCGATCTGCTTTGCCGTATTTTTGCCGAGGGGGAGCGCTTCGGCTCACCGCGCCGTGGGGAAGGAAAAACAATCGTTCTTGATTATTCCTCGCCAAACGTGGCAAAGCCCTTTCATATCGGACATCTTGGTACAACGATTATAGGACACTCGCTAAAAAAACTCCACGAATTCGCCGGCTATTCCTGTGTTGGTATCAACCATCTTGGGGACTGGGGCACTCAGTTCGGCAAGCTGATTGTTGCCTACCGCAAATGGGGCTCTAAGGAGGATGTCGAACAAAGGGAGATCGACGCCCTTGTGGCTCTTTATGTTCGCTTTCATACAGAAGCCCAGAACGACCCTTCCCTTGAAGAGGATGCGCGCACAGAGTTCGCAAAGCTGGAACAAGGGGACCCCGAAAACATTGCTCTTTGGCGCTGGTTTATCGAAATAAGCATACGCGAATATAAAAAGACCTACGAGCATCTTGGTATCGAATTTGACAGCTATAACGGCGAGAGCTTTTATATCGACAAAATGTCTGAACAAATTCAGATGCTGCGGGATAAAAACCTGCTTAAGATTGACGACGGTGCATCGGTTGTTGACCTTGAGCCCTATGGAATGCCCCCCTGTCTTATTCTCAAAAAGGATGGCTCCACTCTCTATCATACCCGGGATATTGCCGCCGCCGTTTACCGCAAAAGAACCTATGATTTTGAAAAATGCATTTATGTGACCTCCGCCGGGCAGAGTCTCCATTTTGCCCAGCTATTTAAAGTGATTGAATTAATGGGCTATGACTGGTCAAAGGATCTTGTCCATGTTCCCTACGGCACGGTAAGTATCAACGGCGAAAAGCTGGCAACACGGACAGGAAATGTCATCCTGCTGAAGGATCTTTTTGCTATGGCAATCGACAAGGTAAACGACATAATCAGCGAGAAGAATCCCAACCTCAAGGGCAAAGAAAAGGTTGCCGAGGCGGTAGGGGTGGGCGCTGTTGTCTTTCACTATCTGTCAAACAATCGTATGCGGGACATCAACTTTGTACTTGAAGATGCCCTATCCTTTGACGGAAACACCGGACCCTATGCCCAATACACCTATGCGAGAACCTGCAGTATTCTTGAAAAGGCCTCCTATGCAGCAGGCAGCCCGCCCGAACAAATAAAGCTATCCGCGCCCGAGGAGGGAGAGCTTGTTCTTGCCCTTGCACGCTTCCCTGAGCGGGTTCTGTCGGCGATTGATGATTATGAGCCCTCGGTGATCACCCGGTATATTCTCGAACTATGCTCCGCCTTCAACCGCTTTTATCACAACTGTCAGATCATCACCGCTGAGAGCAAGGAATCAAGGCAGCTTCGCCTTTCCCTGGTTTATGCCACAAATACTGTTCTCGGTACGGCACTTGAGCTGATTTGCATGAAAAAGACCGAAAAAATATAAGCTTTTCAGCAACTTCAAAGAAAACAACGATATACGCAATATAATATAATGGAAAGGACCTTCATCTATGGCAGGCCACAGTAAATGGAAAAACATTATGCACAAAAAGGAAAAGAGCGATGCGCAAAAGGCAAAGATCTTTTCAAAAATCAGCAAAGAAATTGCTATCGCCGTTAAAGAGGGCGGCCCTGATCCATCAACAAACAGCAAGCTGCGTGAGCTGATATCAAAGGCAAAAAGCAACAATGTACCGAATGATAATATCGAACGCATCATCAAAAAATTCTCCGGAGAAAGCAATGTCGACTACGAGCATATCACCTATGAGGGCTATGGTCCCGCCGGTGTTGCCGTCATTGTCGAGGCCACAACCGACAACCGCAACCGCACCGCCTCCGATATGCGCCATTATTTTGACAAATTCGGGGGCAACCTCGGTCAGAGCGGATGTGTCAGCTACCTCTTTTCAAATGTCGGGGTGATTATCATCACGCGTACCGATAGTATTGATGAGGATGAGCTGATGGAGGCCGCCCTTGAGGCAGGCGCCATCGACTTTATCACCGATGATGATGAAATCTATGAAATTCACACCGATTACAGCTCTCTATATGCCGTCAGAGACGCTCTCAATGCCACCGGTTATAATATCGAATCGGCAGAACCGGACAAAATCCCCTCAAGCTATGTCATCCTCACCGATGAAAATGATATTAAAAACATGCAGCTTCTGCTCTCACATCTGGATGACAACGAGGATGTTCAAGATGTCTACCACAACTGGGAAAATGTTCAATGATATTATGAAATGCAAAAGCGTTTTCATGGAGCAAACAGCCATGAAAACGCTTTCTTTCATATTTTGAGCCGCTATGTCTTTTCTCGCTCGAAAAAATAATTCATTTTATGAGTATGGATGCTTTCCACAACTCCTATCATAATATAAAGGGAGAGAACCGAAGACCCACCATAACTCATAAACGGAAGTGTTATGCCGACAACAGGAAGCATCGCAAGACACATACCGATGTTTTCTACCGTCTGTGCAATCAGCACGGCAGCCACTCCGACACAAATATATGAGCCGTATTGCTTCCTTGCCCGACGCCCGATAACAATAATGCGAATGACCAAAGTGCAGATAAGAATGAAGAAAATAAGGGCGCCTAAAAACCCGAACTTCTCTGCCATAACCGCAAATATAAAATCGGTATGCGCCTTAGGAATCGATTGGTACTCGGTTCCGCCAAAATACCCACTGCCGAAAAAGCCGCCTGCGGCGATGGCGCTTTTGCTCATCAGGGGCTGATAGCCATAGTTCAAGGGATCAAGCTCCGGTCTGAATCCGAACAGGATCCGCTGCTGCTGGTAAGTATCAAGATGCTCCCAGATAGCCGGAAATAAAACCACAAAAAAGGCGATTCCCCCGATAAAATACCAAATACTGAGACCTGCCGAAAAGAGCATAGCGCAGATAATGACGCAATAAACAAGAACGGTGCCCAGATCCTTTTGCAGCAGGACAAGCCCGGTGATAATACCGGCATGCACCAGCAAAGGAATTAAGTTTTTTATGTGATTAATATTACTTTTTACTAAATCAATATGCCTTGCAAAGGTTATGATAAAAATAATCTTGGTAAACTCGGAGGGCTGTATGCTCAGCGGAATGCCGGGTAGACGGATCCAGCTCTTGTTTCCCTCTCCGATACCGATTATAAGGGTAATGATAAGGGCAATCACCGCCATAACAAAAAGAGGAATCGACAGCTTTTGCACCACAAACTGATAATCGATCATTGAGATCACAATAGCACACAAAACACCCAGCACCGTTGCAAAAAGCTGTACAATCAGCTTGTCCGTGCCGTAATCGTTTCGCACGCTTGCAAGGGTAATAATGCTGATCGCGGAAATTGACATCACACATAAAAGAACGATCCAGTCGATTTTGCGCAATTTTTCACGCAGAGTAGTTGAAAATACTTTCACAACTTGCTCCATTTCATGTAAGGAAATGTTGTTTAACAATACCGCTCATATGTCTTTAAGTTCGCCACAGGCTTTCGGTCGGGGCACCAAATCTTGCGTCTAAAACAAAGTCAAATAAAAATCAAAGACATGATTCTTATTTGACCTTGTGAAATATCGATTAATAAGCCTTGCCCCAGTAAACCAGATGCTTTGCCTCTTTACTGCAGCAGATGCAGCTGTCCGAAAGGGGCTTTTGTTCGTCAAGAGGAATGCAGCGGGAGGTAACGTCTGCCAGCTCCTTCAGCTTTGTTTCGCAATCAGGGCTGCCGCACCACATGGCACGGATGTAGCCGCTCTTTTCCTTAGCGGTTTTGATAAAGCTGTCAAGATCAGTTTCTGTATAGGTGCGGTCTGTGCGGTTTTTCAGCGCCTTTTCAAAAAGGGCAATTCTCAGCTCCTCAAGCTTTTCCTCAACAATCTTCCCCAGATTCTCAAGAGAAGCAAATGTTTTTTCACGATTGTCCCTACGCACAAGTACACACTGATCGTTTTCAATATCGCGAGGGCCTATTTCAAGCCTTAAAGGCACGCCCTTCATCTCATATTCGGCGAATTTCCAGCCGGGGGTGTTGTCGCTGTCGTCAAGCTTTACTCTAAAGTGGGGGGCAAGACGTGCCATCAGCTCGTTTGCCTTTTCAAGCACGCCGGGCTTATGCTGAGCCACCGGAACAATAACAACCTGAATCGGAGCTACCGCCGGGGGAAGAACAAGTCCGTTGTTATCCCCATGGGTCATGATAATGCCACCGATAATGCGGGTTGAAACGCCCCAGGAGGTTTGATGACAATATTTCAATGTGTTGTCTTTGTCAAGATACTGTATATTAAAAGCGCGGGCAAAGCCGTCACCGAAGTTGTGAGAGGTGCCGCCCTGAAGCGCCTTGCCGTCATGCATCAACGCCTCAACGGTGTAGGTGGCAACAGCACCGGCAAACTTCTCCTTATCGCTCTTTCTTCCCTTCACAACCGGTATCGAAAGCTGGTTTTCAAAGAAGTCGGCATAGACGTTCAGCATTCTGATAGTCTCTTCCTGAGCGTCCTTTTCATTTGCGTGCATGGTATGCCCTTCCTGCCAGAGAAACTCCCTGCTGCGCAAAAACGGGCGAGTTGTTTTCTCCCAGCGGACAACACTGCACCATTGGTTATAAAGCTTTGGCAAATCACGATAGGATTTAATTATATTTGCATAATGCTCGCAAAAAAGGGTCTCGGAGGTAGGGCGAACACACAGCCGCTCGGTCAGTTTTTCGCTCCCCCCGTGGGTAACCCATGCCACCTCGGGGGCAAAGCCCTCTACATGCTCCTTCTCTTTATTTAAAAGTGATTCGGGGATGAAAAGGGGCATATAAACGTTTTCATGTCCTGTTTCCTTAAAGCGGTTATCCAGCAGCCTTTGGATATTCTCCCAGATGGCATAGCCGTAGGGACGGATAATCATGCAGCCCTTGACGCTGGAATAATCTATAAGATCAGCCTTTTTAACAATATCGGTATACCATTTTGCGAAATCCTCATCCATGGAGGTTATCTCTTGAACCATCTTTTTATCTGATACTGAAGCCATATAAATAATCCTTTCAGACAATAATATAAACATATAAAATCTGACATTAATAATATCTATTATATATCACACACCGCCAATTGTCAAGCAATGACAACGGTATCTGCCAAACAAATACAGAGCCGAAAGCAAGGCTGCAAAGACTCGGCTCCGAGAGGGAGTTTACGTTTGCAGAGCCTTGAATTTATCAATTATGAAATCACGAAATCTTTCAACGGCAGGGGGCATAAACCGATCCGAGTGATAAAAAACTGCCGTCTCCCTGCACAGTCCCTCACCGTCAGAAACAGAAAGAATAGCAGTGTTGTCATCATACAGCCCCTGCCATGATACAAGGGGAACAAAGGCAATACCCACCCCGAGGGAAATAAATTTGCGTATATAATACGGGTCGTCGCACATGACGGCAATGTCCGGGGAAAAACCATGCCTTACGCAATATGCCGTTGCGATATTATTGACGCTGTTGTTGGGAGGAAGAAAGATAAATTTCTCCCCTGTGATATCCTTTGCGTTAACCTGCCCAAGCTCTGCCAGCCTGTGGTTTTTGGACACTGCGATTCCGATGCCTTCTTTTATGAGAGTAATGCCCTTCTCATCATGCCACCGAGGCGCCGTTGCACTTATACAGAGATCGACCTCGCTGTCGCTTTCCCCGAAAAGATTGTGACAAATGTAAAACCTAACCTCGGGGTATTTCATCAAAAATTCGTTGATATAGCCCGTTACATGGCTTCTATTTTCGAGCACGAGTACCTTCACCTCACCGGAAAGAGAATCGGTAAGGGAGATCGACTTCTTTGCATCCTCAAGGGAACATAGTGCCTTTTCTACATATTTTTTAAAGGTCTTCCCTCTCTCGTTGAGAAAAATCCTGTTGCTCGTTCTGTCAAAGAGTGAATAGCCAAGCTCCTTTTCCAGCTTCGATATAGTCTTTGACATACCCGACTGCGGGATCATATTCTTCCTTGCCGCAACCGATATGTTCTGGTATTTTGCCACTTCCAAAAAATATTTCAATTGTAACAGCTCCATCTTTACACCCCCCTTATATTTAACATTATATTAATCGGTTACTATGTCTGTCAAGGCATAGCAGTATAATTTAAAATATATTTTACAATAATTAACGTAGATGATATTATAAAGGAAGGGCTCTGTAAAGTTAAAATGAAAGAATAGCTCTCAAAATCGTAGATTTTCAGGCTGCCACGAGGAAA
>JAAYQM010000095.1 GCA_012519315.1 Clostridiales bacterium
AAGACTTTGCTTAAATTCTTCATCATATTTTCGATAAGTACTCATTTTTTTATCTCCTTTTTATTGTCTACTGAAATTATACTGCATTTCACTATCCGCTGTCTACTTTATTAGTATACATCCAATCGTAGAAAACATGAGCTATGCTCAGTGCCCCGACTGCGGACGCAAAATAGAGTTGTTTGGCGAGAGCAATGTGGATGCCGCCGTCGATAAACACAAAATCCCGGTCACCGCTAAGCTTCCCATCGATCCAAAGCTTTCCGCTGCCTGCGACAAAGGCATGATCGAGCTGTATGAAAACAGCGCTCTTGATCTCCTTGTCGAGAGCCTTGAAAAATTGTCTGAAGGAATCTGACACTGCAAAACAAATGAAAAAGATGAGGCGAAAAATAAACGTCTCATCTTTTTTTATATGAAATTCGATCTGTCTTTCTTAATTTGTAAAAGATTCAAATCCTCTAAAAAAAGATTCCTTAACACAGTTAAAGCACGGATTTCAGACTAAAACAACGTAACCTTCCACAAAAATTTATAGCGAAAACTGTGTAATTTGTGGATTTGAATAAATTTATAATAATTAGCAAATTTTTGGAAAAAAATATATAATTATGTATTGACAAGCAGGTTTTTATATGTTATATATATATCATAAAATCAAATATTGGGATTTTTTAGGGATACATCGATGATTACTGCTTTATGTGGGCACTTTGCAGTTTTCGGAGTATATAGTGCAACCGACCCTGCCTTATTGCACATGGTTTGCAATTAACAGGCAGGGTTCTCATTTATTATCAATCTTTTCTGACAAAATTCAGCAATTTAAAAACTAATTTCGACAATACGAAACGGAAGCAAATTATGAAACAAAGCAAAAACGATCAAAATCATCTCCTGAATATGAATGCCGAGTTTATCTATCAGTTCAACACAGGCATTCACAACAAAGATCACCAGTCTGACACCCATCTTGAAGAATTTATCGACCTATACCATAACTGCTATCAAATATATTTTAATGAAGAGTATCTACCGGTTTATTATGCACATCGGGCAGCATTTGCCTCACTTATCTCGGCATACTTCTCTCTTCCCCACCCTGATAATGCTACAGACGAGAGGGTTTGCAGCCTTGTCGAAGTCTCGACTGCTGAATCAAATGCCCTGATAGATTCGGGCATCATGCATTTTCACCGAAAAATACTCAAGGCCGCCGAAAATAATGAATACGACACCGCCATCACCCTTTTCTACCGTCTTGTGGCCTCCTTATCTGATTTAATGGATATGCTTGAATCTCAAAGAATAAGGGCAGAGCAGTTGATAAAAGTCTTGCCCGCCCAAGACTGCTCCGGCATAAACAAATAGTTGTTTCGCCTTATCCGCAACTGTATACATACTTAAAATCTATATTTTTAAAAATCTATCCTCCCATCACCAACAACAGGATGGTTACATTCCCCTTACTATCCTGAGAACAAATAACAGGTAAATAAGCAAAAGCCGGATACAGTAAAGACTGCATCCGGCTTTTGCTTATTATGGATTTATATGTAATGGAGGCCATATTGGCTCTCCTGTTAACACAAATCCATATTAATTTGCTGTCAGCTGTGTTTTACGCTTGAGCAGCTGTG
The DNA here is from genome assembly GCA_012519315.1 of Clostridiales bacterium. GTDB lineage: Bacteria > Bacillota > Clostridia > Oscillospirales > CAG-272 > JAAYQM01. Next base: position 1,641 of record JAAYQM010000095.1, read on the forward strand.
GTTTCTTCTTCTTCTTCTTCAGCTGTGGTTTCTTCTACTGTGGTCTCATCATCAGCTGCGGTTGTGGTCTCATCAGCAGCAGCGGTTGTGGTGTCTTCACCATCTTTACCGTTACAAGCCCAAACGCTGAGGATAGTTGCAAGAAGAACTGCTGTAATTACTAAATATCTTAACAAAGTTTTCATTTAAAAAATTGCCTACCTTTCTAAATATTTATTTATGTCCAATTGCCGTCAGGCAATCGAGCACATACTAATTTGTGGCAGCTTAACCAAAAAGCCAATCTGCAAAAATGCCTTGAAATCCCTTGATTTAAAGGAAAGATCAAACCTGCCGCACTCTTATAAATGTGCATTTCTTCACAGGTATATGCATTATATATGAAAATATATAAAATGTCAATCCTTGTTTATAAGCAGAATATCGCCATATTGATGACCTGTTTAATTACATTCTGCCTGTAAAATCGCTGTCTATAATTGGATTCCTTTTAAGTATATTGGCAATCTAGGATAGATTATACATTTGTTTTTTAAAAAAGTCAATATAAATTAAAATATTCTTCTATTTTCAACAAAAAACTACATAAACAGAACACCGAAAACAGTAATTAGCCCAATTGAGCGGGTGCCAAAGAGCGGAATATACCGCGTACCGAGTAGCGCTAAAGTAATAGTCGCTACAATCGCCGGCCTCTTATAATAACATCTCTGCATTCTTTTGTCAAGATAATAACGCAAAAAGCCGCGAAATGATACAAACCAATCATAAAAGGCGAGAAAGACTATATCTTTTCACCGCTTATAATCCTATCCTTGTCTATAGACGATAGCTCGGGGCAAAAAGTTCCCAAGATTTTTATTTTTTTAAATTTATATAATCTTTTTACCTCAAGGGCAGAGGTCACAGTATATTCTTCAAGGACAAAATGGCTGATTTTCACCCTTCCCTTTTCATAAAAAACAAACGAGAGAATAAAATTACAAAATTTACCTATAATATACTACATGCATATTATGACACATTTATAACACATTGTCAACACTTTTTTTATTTAAATGCCTCTCCCTTGGTTATCCCTGTCTTCCTGTTTACAATTATATCTTAATATGATAAACTGAAGGGGGCATAAGTCCCTTAAAATATATCCGACAATCTGTTTATGTGAGGAGGGAGGGCATACGGACAGAAAAAAAAGGGCAGCATTCAAGACAGCGGCGCTGATGGTCACCGTGACCCTTCTGTCAAAGCTTTTCGGTATGTACCGAGATATCCTGCTCGCAGCCCATTACGGCACTACCCACGCCGCAATTGCCTTCGAGACGGCAAGCCGGCTGCCCCTCATCCTATTCGATCTTGTAATCGGGGGGGTTATTACCGCTTCCTTTATCCCGATTTACAATGAACTGCTGGTGAAAAAAAACAAAGAGGAGGCTATGCTTTTTGCCAATCAGTATGTTAATTTGATTTTTTTCATCACGGTATTGATCAGTTTTATCGGCATTTTCCTTGCCTCCCCTCTTATTGAGCTTCTTGCGCCCGGTATCGCCCCTCAGACAAAAAGCCTGGCAATCAGCCTCTCGCGCATGATGTTTCCAATGATTATCTTTACAGGATTTGCTTTTTCCTTCACCGGAATTTTGCAATCCTTAGGCGAATATAATATTCCCGCTCTTATCAGCCTTGTTTCAAACTGCGCTCTGGTAGTCTATTTTTACACCTTAAACACCCGATTCGGCATCTTTGGGCTTGCGTTGGCAATGCTTATAGGATGGCTTTTGCAGGCGGCTGTCCAAATCCCGAAGCTACACTCCTTCGGCTACCGCTGGCGTCCGACACTCAAATTAAAATCCCCCTATATCAGACGATCAATGACACTGGGGGCCATCATACTTGTAGGAAGCTGGACGCAGCCCCTCTGTGTCCTTGTAAACACCCGCTTTGCCTCCAGGCTTGAAGGAGGGCGAGCGATTACTGCCCTCAGCTACGCAAACAAAATTTATATTGTAATCGCGGGAATTTTCTCCTTTGTGGCAACCAATCTTCTCTTTCCTTATCTGTCAAAGGCAATCTCAGGGGGAAATCTCTCCCAGGCGCGCCGCATCGGCTCCGGCGCCTTAAAGCTTTTATGGCTGGTTATTCTGCCGTTATCGGTGGGAGTTCTTATCCTTGCCGAACCGATTGTAAAAACCATCTACCTGCGTGGAGTTTTTACCGAGAGTGATGCTCTGCTCACCGCCCAGGCGCTGCGTTTTTTGGCTATCGGGATGCCTGCCTTAGCGGCAAATGAAATTTTCACAAAAATATTTTATGCTCGGCAAAGGAACACTCTGCCCATGATTTGCGCCCTTGTCTCAATGCTTTGCAATTTTCTTTTTCTCGCTTTTTTAACTGAGGCTATGGGTCTTAAGGGGATCGCCCTTTCCTCCAGTCTTGCCATATCGGTCAACGCCGCTCTCAATTACATCCTCCTTTACAAAAGCGGGGATCCCCTCTTCTCGCTGCGGGATCTTTACGACATCCTTTGTATGCTTCTTTGCGCCGTTGTCATGGGGGGAGTCCTCTTCTTCATTCAGCCCCATATTCAATATCTCGGTCTCCTCCCGTTTATGCTGATATCAACCCTCTCTGGCGTTTTCGTATATGGGTTTCTTCTGCTTTTGTTGCCAATATCCGAAATTATGGCCGCAAAATCGGCATTTTTTAATAAACTGAAAAGGTAGTGCATGAAATTGATAAAGGTTCTTCACGTCATCAGTGATACTAATATCGGTGGTGCTGGCACCGTCCTTATCACCTGCCTGAAAAATTTCAGGCGTGACCAATTTGATATAAAGGTAATTCTTCCCAATGGCAGTCTGCTTCGCCCTCGAATTGAGGCGGAAGGATACCCTGTCATAGAGACGGAAGGGGGCGCGGACAGGTCCTTTGACCCTAAAGCTATCCGGGAATACCGCCGGATTTTTAGTTCTGAGCGCCCCGACATTGTGCACACCCACGCCTCTCTCTCGGCAAGAATTGCCGCCCTGCTGGAGGGGATAAAAATCCGCATTTACACCCGTCACTCCACCTTTCCGCCCAAAAAAACTCTCACCCGTTTTCCCGGTCGCCAGATCTGCGGACTAGTTAACAATACCCTGTCTACCGGCATTGTGGCGGTTTCTCATTCGGCAATGGAAAACCTCGTTGACACAGGGGTAGATCCCGACAAAATTACCGTTATAATAAACGGCACACAGCCCCTGAGAGAGGTCTCTCCCGATGAGACAGCGGTCCTCAAGGCAAGCCTTGGTATTGCACCCGATGATTTTGTCGCCGGTATGTCCGCAAGGCTCGATGCCGTCAAGGGCCACCGCTATTTTATAGAGGCGGCAGAATCGGTTCTGCAAAAGTATCCGAAATCAAAATTTCTCATCATCGGAACAGGCGCAGAAGAGGACGCCCTGAAGCGGCAGGTCGCACAGCTTTCGCTGGAGGGGGCGGTGATTTTTACCGGCTTTGTCACCGATGTTGCCCCGTATATTGCAGCTATGGATGTCATCGTCAACTGCTCATATGGAACAGAGGCCTCCAGTATGGCTCTGGCAGAGGCAATGAGTCTCTCAAAGCCTGCAATCGCCTCCGATTACGGTGGCAATCCTCATATGATCAAAGACGAGATAAACGGCATTATCACAAAACAAAAGAATGTAAAAGAGCTGGCTTATGCACTGGAACGAATGATCACAAATCCCGCCCTGCGCACCGAAATGGGGAGAGCCGCTCGCAAAAGATTTGAGACCGAATTCAATGGCGCAACAATGACAAAAAAACTCGAACAATTCTATCTGAAAGAATACCTCAAGAAAATAAAATAAGTTGTATCTATTGACAAACCTTTGTTGCCATACTATAATCATTCCGGAATATAATAGAAAGGAAAGCTTAAATCAAGGTTTTTTGATTCTGAGCGTTCACAGCCATGCCGTTAATTGATATGCCCCTTGCTAAGCTAAGAGAATATAAGGGGATCAACCCAAAGCCCGCCGATTTCAGCCACGAGAATCTTCCCGACTGGGCAGACATCGAATACTCCCATATAATCAATTTCTTTAAAAATTAAGCTTCTTTCGCGGTTCATATTTAGCAGCTTCTGTGCATAACCAGCGCAACAAAATTCAATTATAATGAAAAAGTCACCGCTCAAGATACTCTATCCCTGTATCTTGAGCGGTGATTTTTTCTTACGTTTATTAATCTGTCTTGTCCTGCTTTTTCTGTTTCGGACTGAAAAGCTGCTCAAATACCTCAACGATCTTAAACTTCAGTCTATACTTCGGATTCTCGCTCTCGGTGATAATCTTATACTGCTCGGGGGTAAAACCGGCAGATATAAACTTCTTTTCTGCCCCTTCATCCCTTTCCGGCTCGTCAAGAGCGGCGGAGAGGCAGAGAGGCGGAAAGAGAACGCACCACCAGTTTTTCCCTGCTCCATCGCCGATTATAACCTTTAAGGAGGTGTATTTCCCTGCAGGAAGAGCGAACCCGTCATAAGACCGCTGCGGATAATATTCTCTGCAAAGCTCCGCGGTCACCTCATAGAAATATCCCTCTGAAGCAACTACCTCAGACGCCGCCTTGATTATATCCGAGATTCGGCTCTCAACCGACGCTCTGGCATCCTCATAATCGTCATAGCCGCTGAATGCCGTTCCAAACCGGCGCAAAACCTCGTCCCTAACTAGCAATTTCAGCGCCTGATCCTCTTCACTGTCTGAATTTGCTATAACATGCAGCCTGATAACGTCATCATAAACCTTTCCTTCCCCCTCAAGCGGTATAAAGCCGATAAGGGAAATTGCAATAAGTATGCAAATCGTAAAATTTAAAATATAACGCATATTTATAACCCCTTAAAATTCATTCCCTCGCCAAAATATCGGTCAAGTTAATGTACTTTAATTATTAACAGGGTTTTATCCTATTATTCATAAAAAAATTATAATTGTAAAATTTTTACTTTTTCTGCAAACAAATAAACAAAGCCCCCGAAAAAAAATCGAGGACTTTGATGCTTTATTTCATGAACTCAAATTCAAAATCATAAATGCTGACGGTATCACCGTCCTTGACACCGTGCTCAACCAGAAGATCGATCACTCCGCTCCTTTGAAGCACACGCTGGAAAAAGCTCAGGGATTCCCAGTCATCTAAATTAACCTGACCCATAAGATTGTAGAGCCAATCTCCCTTTACAACATATACGCCGTCCACCAGCTGAATTTCAGTCTCACGGGCAGAGGGTATTGCTTGTTCCTCCGGCTCGATTTCAGGCTCATAAATTTTCAGAGGAGGAAGGAGACGGAGCCGGTCACCAACCAAACGAACCAGACGATCAAGACCGTCTCCCGTTGCCGCCGAAACATAAACCAGTTCCCACTCATTCTCATCAACAAAGCGTTCAAATGCCTTTATATCCACCTCAGAGCTCTCAAGCATATCCGACTTATTCGCCACAATAATCTGAGGGCGCTGCGCCAACTCCTCGCTGTAATTTTTCAGTTCGGCATTGATTTTAATGATGTCCTCTACAGGATCTCTTCCCTCGGTACCCGCAATGTCAACAACGTGCAACAGAAGGCGGCAACGCTCGATATGCCGCAAAAAATCATGCCCAAGCCCCGCTCCCTCAGCGGCTCCTTCAATAAGCCCGGGAATATCGGCAGCAACAAATCCGCTTCCCTCCCCGATTCTGACAACGCCGAGATTCGGAGAAAGGGTGGTAAAATGATAGTCGGCAATCTTAGGACGCGCGGCACTGATTCGAGCAAGGATAGACGATTTTCCCACATTGGGAAAGCCGATAAGCCCGACATCGGCAAGCATCTTTAGCTCAAGCAGAAGATGCCTTTCCTCCCCTTTGCGCCCGCTTTTTGCAAATCGGGGGGTCTGCCTTGTGGCGGTTGCAAAGCGGCGGTTTCCCCAGCCCCCTTTTCCCCCTCGGCAGATCACAAAAGGATCGCAATCGGACATATCCTTGATAATCCTGCCCGTCTCGGCATCACGAATAAGCGTTCCGGACGGCACCTTTATCACAAGATCCTCACCTGATTTTCCGTGAAATTTTGCCGGCTTGCCCGGCTCGCCGTTCATAGCGATAAACTTACGCTTATACCGAAAGGCAAGGAGGGTATTAGTCCCCTCATCAATCATAAAAATCACGTCGCCGCCCTTGCCGCCGTCCCCGCCGTCAGGACCACCGGCCGGCACATACTTCTCGCGACGAAAGGAGACCGCACCTGCGCCGCCGTCTCCCGCCTTTACATATATTTTCACATTATCGACAAACATATTGTCTCCTAATTGTTTATTTTAAATATATACTTCCAAAAATATCACCAAACGATACCAAAGACAACCCATCCTCAATGTCTCACTCGCGGTGTATCGTTAGTTTCGCTCCTCCCCACGCTGACGAATAACCAATCTTATCGGCGTACCCTCAAAACCGAAGGTCGTTCTGATATTATTCTCAATATAACGCTGATAGGTAAAATGAAATAGCTCCGCATTATTGCAGAATATAACAAAGGTAGGGGGCGCAACCGACGATTGGGTCATATAATAGATTTTAAGGAGCTTACCCTTGTCCGTGGGGGGCTGATGTCTCGCCGTTGCATCGTTGAGCATATCATTAAGATTGCCTGTAGTCACCCGCTTATTCGTCTCTTCGTATACCTTCTTTATCAACTCGAACAGGCGGGGGATACGCTGACCGGTCTTTGCCGAAACATAAACAACCGGCGCGTAGGTCATGTAAGAAAGGGCCTGATATACATCCTTTGTATACTGCGCGGTGGTGTTGCTGTCCTTTTCAACCATATCCCACTTGTTAATAACAATGATTGACGCCCTGCCCGCATTATGAGCGATACCTGCAATACGCTCATCCTGTTCGGTAACGCCCTCGACAGCATCAATCATAATAAGACAAACATCGGCACGCTCAACCGCCGCTTTTGCGCGGAGGACGCTATATTTCTCAACAGTGTCCTCAATCTTGCTTTTTCGGCGGATGCCTGCCGTATCAATCAGATTAAAGCTGCCAAATTCGTTGTCAAGACGTGTATCAACGGCGTCTCGTGTGGTGCCCGGGATATCAGAAACAATAAGACGATCGACACCGAGCATCTTATTAATAATTGAAGATTTTCCTGCATTAGGCTTGCCGATAACGGCAACATTGATCACACCCTCCTCATGGGTATCCTGCCCTTCCTGCGGCATAGCCTCGACAATTTGATCAAGCAGGTCCCCTGTTCCGCTGCCATGCAGGGAAGAAAGAGAAATAGGATCAATATCGAATCCTAGCTCATAAAACTCATAAAATTCAAGCGCAGGAGCGCCGGGGGTGTCGTCCTTATTTACACACAGAACAACAGGTTTTCCGCTTTTCTTCAGCATCTCTGCGATCTCCCGATCGTCGGGAAGAAGACCGCTTCGAACATCGCAAAGAAAGATAATAACATCGGCGGTATCAATGGCGATCTGTGCCTGAAGGCGGGTCTGCTGAAGAATGACATCATCGGTTTTGGTATCGATACCTCCGGTATCAACAAGGATAAAGCTTCTCCCGCACCATTCGGCCTCGCCGCAAATGCGGTCGCGGGTCACCCCGGGCACATCCTCCACAATGGAGCGACGTTCCCCGATTATTCTGTTAAACAACGTGCTTTTTCCCACATTGGGACGGCCAACTATGGCCACGATTGGTTTTGACATGTATTTATTATCCGAAAACCTCAACTTTATACTCTTGCCGATCATATATAAGAAAAGATCGACAGAGGCTTCGAGTTACTCCTTTTCAATTGATAAAAACAGGCTTATACACCCTTTGCGGCATATGAATTATCGGTTAGCCGCCGAAACGAGCGCGCCAACAGGCTTGTTTGCCGTATTAAGATAGGGCGCCGCATCGGAAATCGAGAGAGCAAACTGTACGCACTGACTCTGCCAGCCGGGGGCTCCGGCAACCTCAAGATTCATACAAAAATCGGTATCGGTGAAATAATAATAGGGATAAATCTGATATTCCGAGCGATAACGCATTATCAGATCGGAAAGCGGAGTCTTTTTGGCAACATCCTCAATCCCGCCAATCTGCCTGAAATCCCCCTTTAAAAACTTGCTTTTAAGACTGTCAAAATCCTTGACAATCTCCTCAGAGGTAAGCCCCTCCAGCGTATCGAGATCAATATTGATCGTAAAGAAAAACTCTGCATTCCCGGGATTTTCAAAGGGGATTTCGACACGTACAGTACCCCGGACAATAATCGATACAAAATCCGGGGTCAGGCAGGTCACCGCTGCCTCCTCGGTTTTATAGTCAATATAGGCCTCTTGCTCCAACAGGGTATTAATATTAGGGAGTATTTCTTTATACTTCTCCTCACAGACCTGTACGATGTAGTTATTCAGCGCCTCAGTCTTTTCCTCATCGGCAAAACCGCTGAATACCGGATAAATCAGCGTCTTATCGCTCTGAGTCCTCTCATCGATGATAAAATCCTTTTGTACTATTGTATAGGTAACAGGGTCTGGTTCAGATGAATCGTCAGATCCTTTTGTTGTGTCATTAGTTGTGATCTGTCCTGTTGTTTCTTCCGCTGACGATGTGACAGGCGCTGTGGTTGTGTCATCCTTCTTATTTGATTTTGAGCAGCCTACAAGGGATATGGCGAGGAGAGCGATAAACACGATATAAAGATACTTTTTCATAAATACTCCTTGAGGATCGGCTAAAAAGCCATCCCTTTATCCTTATCAAATATTTACGGTGATCAAAGAATAAACACAAGACCTTTCGGCTAATAAGCGGCTCAGTCATCAAGAGGGTCGATATCAAGAATGGCACCAATAAGAGAGGCGCCTCCCTTTTCGACAATGCGAACGGGAACATCAAGCGCACCGGACAGCTCCTCGGGCGTCATGCCGCAAAGGAAGAGATCGCGATCTGCACGCAGGGAGACCGCCGGAACAAGCAGCTCGTCACAAAGCTCGGTGCCGGAGAGCTGAGCGGCAATATCAACGCCTGTTATAAGACCGGCAACGGTAATAGATTCCCCGAAAAAATTGTTTTTTATTTTATATACCTTTACCTTTATATTATAACATCTTTCTTCCAATTTTTCAATAAGCGTACAAATAAAGTCAAAAGCCGCATCCCCCGTTACAAGCGAGACCCTTCGTACCGCATCTCCATGCTTTAACCGGTATTTTTCGAGATACTTCTCGATACTTTCAAGCTCGACCTCAAAATCATCCCGAAGATCGGTGATAAGACCTACACCGTTTTCAAGCTGGGGGTAGCCCTCATAATAGTCGGCATCGGGGGGCGTCCTTCCGCATTTTACAAAAAATTCATCCGCACAGTAAAAAAGACGCCTACCGTACACCCTCCGACATCCCTCCGCAAAAAGATCCACCATTTTGATAATTAAGGCGCACTCCTCAGGAGTAAAGGGTTCAAGAGGATATAATCCCTCTCTGTGAGCTGTAAGTCCCGCAGGTACAATCGAGACGCTCTCAAGAGCAGGATAGAGCCCGGCAAGATCGTGCATGGTTCGCTCAAGCTCGACGCCGTCATTCACCCCGCGGCAAAGAACAATTTGACAGTTAAGGGAGATTCCTGCCCTTGAGAGCTTGTTAAGATAAGAGAGCACCTCTCCCGCACGCTTGTTTTTCATCATTTTACAGCGCAGATCAGGATTTGTGGTATGCACCGAGATATTTATCGGAGATATTCGCATTTTTATTATACGATCAATATCCTCATCCTTCAGATTGGTTAAGGTAATATAGTTTCCATGCAAAAAGGAAAGACGGGCGTCGTCGTCCTTGAAATAAAGGGTCTCCCGCATCCCTTTCGGCAGCTGATCGATAAAACAAAAGATGCATTTGTTTTTACATGAGAGTTTTTGATCCATCAAGGGAGTCTCAAACTCAAGCCCGATATCCTCATATTCCTCCTTGACAATCTCCGCTCTATGCTCTTTCTCCCCTCGGCAGAACAGCAGCACAACTCTTTTTTCCGTCAGGTAAAAGCGATAATCAAGGACATCATTTATATCATGAGCGTTAATCGATATGAGAAAATCGCCGGCACGGAGACCCGCTCTCTCCGCCAAAGACCGATGGGCAACACCGGTTATCCTAACCATAATCCTCTCAGCCGGAGACATATTGCCGGCCATGCCTTTCTTTAGAATAAATTTCTTAGCACCAAAGGAAGGTTTCCCCTTGCGCTTTGCGTAAAATGAAGCAGATGCGCAAACGGGCTGCCGGCGATAAGCAACGCAGGCAGCCCCTAACCTTTTTTTCAGTCGCACCCAAAACAACCGCTATTCAAAAACGAACAGACCGATTGTGAAATGCCGCGGCGATAATCTCGCTTTAGGCAACACGCAACAAAACAGGGTTATTTAATCACATTGACCCGGATCATACCCTTGATTTGCTTAAGCCTTTCAACAACAGATTCGGGAAGGATTCCTTTTGTCTCAACAATTGTATAGGCAAGATCGCCCTTGGAGCCGTTGCTCAAATTTTCAATGTTGATATTCTCATTTGAAACGGCGCCGGTAATCTGAGAGAGAATCGTAGGAATATTCTTATGGAAAAGGCAAATGCGGGCATCTCCGTTGTGAGGAATGGAAACCGTCGGGAAGTTGACGCTGTTTTTAATGTTTCCGTTCTCAAGGAAATCGAGGAGCTGATGAGCAGCCATTACAGCACAATTATCCTCTGACTCCACTGTCGAAGCACCGAGATGCGGGATATTGATAATACCGGGAACTCCAACAGTTTCCTCGGTGGGAAAGTCGGTTACATAGCAAGACACCCTGCCCGTTGTAAGCGCCTCTTTAATGTCGGCTGCATTGACAAGATCCCCACGGGAAAGATTGATAATCCTTATGCCGTCCTTCATCATATCAAGGGTCTCTTTACAGATCATATTTTTGGTTTGGGGAGTTGAGGGAACATGAAGGGTGATATAATCGGCTGTCTGGTATATTTCGTCATAAGAGGCCGCTTTTCTGATAGCACGAGAAAGCCCCCAAGCCGCTTCAACGGTGATATACGGGTCATAGCCGATAACCTCCATGCCGAGATTCTTTGCCGCATTGGCAACCATGCCCCCGATTGCACCAAGACCGATGACACCAAGACGTTTCCCCTCAAGCTCATTGCCCACAAAAGCAGACTTGCCGCCCTCGACCGCCTTAGCAATACCGGTTGTGCCCTCCAAGGTTTTAACCCACTCAATGCCGCCTATGATATTGCGGGCTGCAAGCAAAAGGGCTGCTATCGTCAGCTCCTTTACGCCATTTGCATTGGCGCCGGGGGTATTGAATACGACAATACCCCGCTCAGAACATTTTTCGATAGGGATATTGTTAACGCCTGCACCGCAGCGGGCAATCGCCTTAAGGTTTTCTGGAAATTCCATATCATGCAGGGACGCCGAGCGAACCATAATAGCCTCAGGATTTTCTACATCGGCATCGACACAGTACCGGTCGGCACAAAAAACCTCGGTGCCGATCGATGCTATTTTATTCAATAGCTTTATATTGGTTTTCATAAAAGTTGTTCCTTTCCGGGAGAACGCTCCCCATCGGTTTTCTGCCGGCAGGTGATATCACACCTCGCAAAATCAGGCACAGCCCTGATTCCGGCTCAGAATTTTATATCTCAGCCTTTAGGATTGTTTTTTGCAAATTCCTTCATAAATTCAATCAGGGTGACTACCCCTTCATAGGGCATTGCGTTGTAAATCGATGCGCGCATACCACCAACCGAACGATGTCCCTTAAGATTCTTCAGACCGGCGGCAGACGCCTCTTTCGCAAATTTCTTATCCAAAGTTTCGTCTCCGGTGACAAAGGTAACATTCATCATCGAGCGGCTCTCCGCAGAGACAGGCGCAAAATAGTAATCCTGGCTGTCAAGATAATCGTAAAGAGCCGATGCCTTGCGCTGATTCATCCTTTGCATCTCCTCAAGACCGCCGAGGGAAAGAACCCACTCAGCAACCAGCTTAAGCATATATATGGAATAGCAGGGCGGAGTGTTGTACATTGAATCATTGTCCGCCATAATCTTATAATTCAGCATCGCCGGCGTCTCGGGACGTGCGCGACCGAGCAAATCCTCACGAATGATTACAACAGTCACACCGGCAGGCGCCATATTTTTCTGCGCGCCGGCATAAATCACACCGAATTTTGAAACATCGACAGGCTCGGAAATAATGCAGGAGGACATATCGGCAACCAAAGGAATATCGCCGGTTTCGGGAATATAGGGGAACTTTGTTCCGTAAATAGTGTTGTTGTAGCAGATATGTGCATAATCGGCATCAGGGCGGAAGCTGCTCCTGTCAACTTTCGGAACATAGGAGAAGTTTTTATCCTTTGAGCTGGCGGCAACAACCACGTCGCCGTATTTTCCCGCCTCATCATATGCCTTTTTGGAAAATTGACCGGAAATTATATAGTCAGCCTTGCCACTGCCTGAAAGCAAATTGAGGGGAACGGCGGCAAACTGGGTAGAGGCGCCTCCCTGCAAAAAAAGAACCTTATAATTTTCAGGAATATTCATCAGCTTGCGCAGCGCCGACTCGGCTCCCGCAATAATTTCTTCAAATTCAGCGGATCTGTGGCTCATTTCCATAACCGACATTCCGCTGTCGCCGTAACAAACCAGCTCCTTTTGTGCTTGCTCAAGAACAGGAAGCGGAAGCATAGATGGTCCCGCCGAAAAATTGTAAACACGCTTCATAGTAATATGGACACCTTGCACTGCCCCGGCGAATAATTGAGCCAACCATCTCTTCGATCGGCACTTAAAAAATCGCCTGACAGCTTTCCTTTCGTGAGAGTTGTATAATAAGTTGTTAAAGAAAAGACCCGGTTTATCTGCCGCATCACACAAAAGAGTATTCAAAGCCCCATTGATAAAGTAGCAGATACCCATAAACAAAAAATTCTATATACTAATTATTATATAACCTTTAAGAAATGAAGTCAAGTGTTATTTATGCCGAGGAACACAGGGAAAGTTCACTCCTCGAAACAAAAAGCAGCTGCCGAATCCCTTGAACTGCTGTTTTTTCAACTAAAAAAATGCAATGGGAGGTTAATTCCCATTGCATTTCCAAGAATTTGCGCTCGGTTATGCAGTGCATAATGCGAAAGCTTTCGTTTTATATGCTTTTACTCAACCGAGGTGATTTCTTCGCGGGGACGGAAAAGAAGAGAGATACACCAAATACCTGCGAGACCAACGATCGTATACACGATTCTGCTCGCCAAGTCTCCCTGCCCTCCAAAGATCCAGGCAACGATATCAAATTGAAAAAGTCCTATGCTTCCCCAGTTCAATGCACCAATGATAACAAGTATCAGGGCAATTCTGTCAAGTATCATTTTGTTCCTCCTTAAATTTAAGGCGTCTTCTGCCTTTTAAGACAAGCGGATATATCCGGATAAGGTAATATCGTACTTTTGCTTTATAGTCACTCAATCAGAGAAGCCTCAATCAATTACCCGGTCAAAAGCCTAGGCAATCATCAATCGGTTTCTTATAATTGAGCTGACTGTCACGGATGTTATTCCGTTCACTATATAGCTTTTACCGAAAATCACAAATCTACTGATAAAATTTAAAAATTTCAGATAGAAAATTATGCCATGCTTTTTTAATTATTATCCGGATATCTTTAAAAGATTATTCCCTTTTAATTAATTTTTATTACACAACAAAAATATCCGACGGCCAAAACTCCGTCGGATATTCATTTCTTCAACATTTTTTTACAAATATGTGTCACATTTGAGATAATCCTCCAATTTTTCAAGAGCCGCCTTCTCTATTCTTGATACATAGGAACTCGCTTAATGACAAGAAAAAATCAGGTCTCCTGCCGATATTTTACATAAACCGCCAAACTTTTGTCATCACCAAGCTCTATTCTTTCAATCATCGAAAACAGTAGCAGTCGATTTTTATCCGCCTCCCCGAAAAACCGTATCGCCTCAAGGATAAGCTCTTCTCTTTCCGCATCCTCCGACCTTGGCGTCCGGGCAGCTATTCGCCGCTGAAGCTCCTCCCTCTCTTTGCGTATGCCGTCATACATTCTTGAAAAATCCTCCTGTTCCAGGAGCCCGCTAGCTCTGTCCTCATACAAGGCGTCCAATTTTTTTGACAATACCGACAATCGCTGAGAAAGAGCCTGTGTTTTTTCTCTCTCCTTAGCTTTAGGACGATTTGCGGCTGCGGCGGCAAGGGTCGCAGGATCAACAGCCCTTCGCACATCAGCAGTCAGCCTTGCTGCCACCTCCGCGCACAAGCGATCGGCTCTTGCGCTGTGACTGGTGCACCCCTTCACCCCCGACAAACGCCTATAATTGCGGCAAAAAAAATAGAGCGCCTCCCCCGACACAAGCTTTCTCGCCGTCACGCCCAGCTTGTGACCGCACTCCCGGCAGTAAAACAATCCCCGAAGCAGATAGTCATGCCGGCGATGCCGGGTGCCTGCCCGTGCCGAAAGCAGCTCGCCGACACGACGAAAATCCTCCTCTTCAATAATCGGCTCGTGAGTTCCTTCTGCAACTGCCCATTGTTCGGGAGGCAACCGCACCACCATTTTCGACTTATAGCTCAATTTCTTCACCCGGCCCTGCACCATATTGCCGATATAAACCTGATTTTTGAGCATATGAGAAATTTTCTCCCCGCTCCACAGTCCTGAAAAGCGCCCCTCCCTTTTGATTTTCAGCGCCGCGTATTCCGCAGGGGTCGGTATCCCCTCGGCATTCAGTACACCGGCAATCTCACGACAAGAGCGACCGGCAAGAGCCATAGCAAAAATTCGCCTCACAACAGCGGCGGCTTCATCATCGATGATAATTTTGTTTTTCTCGTCGGGGGATAATTTGTAGCCGTAATAAGCCTTCCCCCCTATAAAAAGTCCCTGCTTTTGCTTATATCTCTTGACACTGCGTATTTTTCTTGAGGTATCCTTTGCATACATATCATTCATAATGGCTCGAAATGGGGATATATCGTTTGCGCTGCTTTCCGAGGCGGTGTCCACACCGTCAAGCAATGCCAGATAACGAACTCCATGCTCGGGAAAGTACCGCTCCATATAATATCCGGTCTGAATATAGTCCCGCCCTAGCCTTGACATATCCTTTGTGATGACCATATTCACCTTTTTTTCCTCGATATCGGCGATCATGCGGCAAAATCCGGGACGGTCAAAAGTGGTTCCGCTCACTCCATCGTCTATGTAGAAATCGTAAACCGGTATGCAATTTATTGACGCAAATTCGAGTAGCAGCTTTCGCTGATTGGCTATGCTTTCTGACTCGGACTCCCCCTCATCCTCCTTGGAAAGCCGGATATAAAGGGCAGCCGTGTAGCCTTCCGGATCGATATTTTTCATAATGCACCCCCTTACGATAGGCACTAATCCTCACAATCTTCCGCTTCTCTGCTCTTCAGATAAATTAAGAAGGACTCGGTGACAATTTTGGCAAGAGCGGGACCTTCGTTGCAATAGATAATCTTGATGCTATTACAGGGATCCGCCGCCGTCAACCGTTTTCTACGTTCCTGTTTCGCCGTATCTGTTTCCCCTTTCGCAATTACCCGATTATCGGCAACATTTTTATCTGTCGTATCCACAAGCATACCCCCAAATTTCGGTTTTCGGACAAAAGCAACAACTATAGAAAAGGGCCGTGGAAAAAGCCGCCATGCTGTCGCTCATGTGTAATATATGTTTGTTGGATACGAATTTTGCCTGTCCTTCGGAATTATACGGAAACTATAGCGATATTGTCCCTTTTTTCAAAATCCCGTCAAAAAACAAACAAGCCCTGCGACGAACGCAGGACTTGTTTTGGCTGATTCACAAAGGATCATAAAAAATTGCTCTGATGCTCTTGTGACAATGTATCGATTCGGGCAGACTCGTTACAACTATTTACAAGAAACAATGCCAAACAAGCGGCATAAAGCATAAAACAATCAATCCCTCTCCATTTTCCTCAGCATTGTAACATAATCTTTTATTTAAACGGGGTTATTTTATCGTGAAGATAAAGCTGCGTGCGCAAAATGGAATAATACTCCTCGGTCACAGATCCATGAAGAATCCCGACATGCTCGGAAAGGGCACCTACAAGAAGCTCAGGATTTGTATAATTTGCGCTATCGGCAGGCAGCAGCGTTTCAATGCAGATCTCACCGGACAATCTGTCAAAGCGAACCTCCAGCCTTGCAATCAATGAGCTAAGATCGATCTCCCCCTCCCCCCTCTTGCTGCGCTTGATAATTTTAAGGGGAGACCTGAGAATTTTGTCACAAGCTGCGGCAAGCCCTTCATCAGCACCGATTGTATAAATTTTTATTCTGTACTCCGAAAAGGCAATTGTCGAAAATTTTGCTAAAGGCTGATCGCCCTGGGTATACACATCAACAATTCTAAGACCCTCAGGCATGGTTGCCAATAGTGCCGACTTGATTTTTTCGCAATCGGGTGGCTCGGTTGTTTTAATGTCACAGAACTCGCAAACGCTCTCAATCCCCACCGATAGCGGAGCGGCAAATATCAGCTTCGGATGGGGATTGAAGCCCTCGGTATACCATACAGGAACCCCGGCGCGCACTATCCCACGGGACAGGGTGCGATTTAAATCAAGATGAGATATATACTGAAGCTGCCCCGTCTTTTCAAACTTTACACGCAAAGGATATGTGCGTGTGGGCAACGGATTAGCAGGTTGACTCACCGCACGGGCTGGCGGTTGAGTGCTTTTTATATCTTTTTTGATTTCGGGCACCACTTCATCTCCCCTCCTAACCGATTAGCGCCGCATGCCGAACATTTTTCCTTACAGCTCGGGGTCGTTGCGCCCTTATATGCCAATTCCCTCTCACGCAAAAGAAAGGTCTTGTCAACACCGCAGTCGATCACATCCCAGGGTAGAATTTCATCTACGCCGATCTCTCTGTTGGCATAATAGTCCGGATCTATGCCGCAATCTTCAAAAACCTTCATCCATGCCTCATAGTCAAAGCACTCGCTCCACGCATCAAAGCGAAGCCCCCGACGGCAAGCAAGGACAAGAGCGGGCGCAAGCCGCCTGTCCCCTCGCGCAAAAACGGCCTCAAGTCTTGATACTTTAGCGTCATGATAATTATAGCGAATCTTCCTGTCGGTGATGCGTGAGCCGAGATACTGCTGCTTTTCAACACACAGTTCCAGACTGTCCTGCGCCTCCCACTGAAATGGGGTAAATGCCTTCGGAACAAAGCAGGAGACAATTACCGTAACAGAAGGAGGTCTTGCTTTGTTGCGCTTCGGATTATTGTAAAAATTGTTTATAACCTCTTTGGCAAGATCAGCAATGCCGTCGAGATCCTCAAAGGTCTCGGTAGGCAACCCCTGCATGAAATAGAGCTTGACACTGTTTTTTCCTGCCTCAAAGGCCACATTCACCGCACGAAGGAGATCCTCCTCGGTTACATTTTTATTAATAACATCCCGGAGCCGCTGGCTGCCTGCCTCAGGGGCAAAGGTCAAGCCTCCGGTACGCACCGATGAAACCTTATCCATCAGCTCCCGGGTAAAGCTGTCCACCCGAAGGGAGGGCAGGGACAGATTGATCTTTTTATCCTCGGTGAAGGCAAGCATCATATCGGTCAATGTGTCGATCCGGGAATAGTCGCTGATGCTCAGGGAGGAGAGTGAAATTTCATCATATCCGGTCTTCTCAAACAAGCGCATCGCCTGCTCACAAAGCACATTCGGGCTTTTCTCTCGCACAGGGCGATAAACCATCCCCGCCTGACAGAATCGGCAGCCGCGAATACAACCACGATAAACCTCAAGCATGATCCTGTCATGCACCGTTTCAATAAAAGGCATGACAAGCTGATCCGGGAAATATGCCGTATCCATATCCCGAACAATGCGTTTTTTTGCTTTTGCCGGCGCCTCGGGCACAGTCGGTCTTATCGATGTGATTTTTTTGTCCTCCCCATAGGTCACCTGATAAAAAGAAGGAACATAGCACCCCTCAATAGCGACTGCTCGGCGAAGAAAGGCCTCCTTTGTATAACCGCCCTCCTGTTTCATTTCGATATACAGACGGCAGAGCTCGACAAGAGACTCCTCCCCCTCCCCGATCAAAAACAGATCAAAAAAATCAGCAATCGGCTCAGCATTATAGGTACAAGGTCCCCCTCCGATAACAAGAGGCATCGTATCGTCCCGCTCGTCACTATGCAGAGGAAGACCGGCAAGGGACAAAAGATTTAGCACATTTGAATAGGAAAGCTCATACTGAAGGGTGTAACCGATCATATCGAATTCACAGACGGGATCCCCGCTTTCATGGGCACAAAGGGGGAGCCCGAGAGCACGCATTTTTTCTTCCATGTCGATCCAGGGAGCATAAAAACGCTCGCACCAAATATCGGGCTGGGTATTCATCAACCCGTAAAGGATCCGCACTCCGAGATTTGACATCCCAATCTCATAGGTGTCCGGAAACCCAAAGGCAAAGCGCAATTTTATTTGCGACTTATCCTTGATAATCTGTCCAAACTCTCCGCCGGTGTACCGCCCCGGCTTTTCCACCGATTTAAGCAGCCCTGACAGATACTTTTTGTCTTTACTAATCATTATTTTTCTCCCTAATTGCCTAAAAAGCGACAGTGCCCGATAAAAAATTTATCGGGCGCAAGTCTGTATCATTTTTGATAAAACGATAAAATATTAAAATGAAATCGAAAGGTTTTACCCCGGCTTTCCGCTATATAAACAGCATTGTAACGACAAAGGCAGGCAGCAGCCAGAATATCTGATAGAGTGCGATATATACAGAGGGCAGAGCGATGCTGTCCGGGCTGAATGCCATCAAGAAGGCCATGAGCAAAAGACTGACCATAAATGCAGAAACCTTAACAAAATTGTTTGTCCTAATGGCGCTGTATAGCTTTTCACACAGCACCATAACATTGAGCAACGACTTTGTAGAGGCGCGGGAAACAACACCGCTGTCAAGGCTATCCTCAACAACGCCAAGCTTATCCTTCAAATTGCATTTTGCGATTTTAACGGGATATTTCGATATTCTTATTGCGCTGGACAAGAGCATATCGTCAATATTCGGATCAAAGGTTTTAATAACGGCGCACAGTCCGTTCTTGTAAAGCTGCTTTATGACAGACTCAAAATCAGCGTCCATTGTATATTGAATATAAAGCTTTGCCGATAGAACATCGCCCTGAGCCACATACATAATGCTAACATTACTGCTTTCAAAATCATCAAAATCCGCCATATCCTCGGGCACAAAAATATCATATGCCCCGATAAAATCGGCCTTCCCGACAAGCACCCGCCTGCCGTCAACCAAAGCCTCGATCCCTCGATCCTCCGCTTTGGTGATCTCTACCGAATCCGATTGTCCCAGCTCAAGGGTTGCCAGGTGAAAGACGTCGGAAAGAGGACCGCCAACACTGGAAAACAGACTGGAAAGATCATATAACAGGGTATCTATACGATTGTTGCCGTAAACCTTAACTCTTTTAACCTTCACGCCGTAGGACGGAAAAATATCCTTATCCTCGAAAACCACTGCCGACGCGCCAGCATATTCTGCGGGAGCTCCGTTGCCGATAATGGCGCCGTCATTATCAAAGGCCTTACGCGAGGCTCTATAAAGGGGATGAGCGTTCGCGATAAAGATAACCGCAGGCATACAGAAAAGAAAGGCGGTATTGGCTCTTGTTAAGGAAAGCACCAAATCACGGCTCTCGGCAAAGGAGATAATGAACAGAACAAGCATTATCATGATAACAAGGGGGATCATCAGGGTATTGAACAATCCCTCCTCCGGAACACAAGAGCGCTTGAAAAAATTGTTGACAAAATTAGTTTTTTTAACGCGCAGGATACCTGGCTGTACCTCAGGGATACTGTCGTAGAGGGCAACCACCTCAGATACCGCATCCTCCGGCTCTAGATGGCTCATAGCATACTTTGTACGGTTAGAGGAAACAATATTAAAGCTGTAGATATCCCGCTTGAGATTCATATATTCAAACAATAATACAAGGCAGATCGAAATAGCGGCCGGCAGACTATATAATCTAACTTTTTCATCGGCATAGCCGCAAACGAGAAAGCTGTACAGCACCTGAACAAAGGAAACGGCAAAGGCGGCACTTTCCGGTGTGGGACGCAGGCGGAACAATGCCTTCGCTCCAGAAAAAATGCTGCGATAGGCAAGGGCGGCGCAAAGTACAAAGAGCTGAAGTCCGACCATCACATATATAAGAGGATTTTCTGCCGGTAAGAGGGCAGACGCAAGACTAATACCGAGGATTCCCGCATTTTCAAACACAAAGATTATCGCTGTCAGAACAATTGCCAAAGCAAGGCGAAGCTTGACCCCTGAATAGCGGCGTCTGAAGCTGGCCATAACTTCCTTTGCCTGGGAACGATCGGTAAATTCAAATCCGGAAGTATCGCATACGGTACACTCGCTATCCAGCTTTTTCTGAATCTCGGTAATTTTATCGATTCCCACCGTTTCAGCAAGCTCGTCCTCAAGACCGAAGGCAAGCATCAGATTAATATCGCTGGCATCAAGCTCTGTTTTGTCAAAGGACCTAGTCTCAAATGCCGAAGGATCAGGCATCTCAGGCATCTCATGCACATTGGCGTCGGCATAATCAGGCTGTGTCTCTGTGACAGGCATATCATCTTCATCCGAGGAATAGGCAAAAGTTTCGCTTTCCGCTGTTTCGCCTGGCACATAGCGTCTGAAACGATATTTCATCGGTCGCCTTTTTGCTGTCTCAGCCTCGACACCGGAAATCAAAAACTCGGTCGTCATAGCCTCGTCCTGCTCGATGTGTTCATCAGGTTCTTCAGACGGCAAAGACTCCCCTGCAGCGTTCTCTTCCTCCTCAAAATCCTGAGTTTTGACCGGATGGATTTTTTCTATCGTTTCAATCTCGTCTCCGTCATCATTTTTCAGATATTTTTTTATCAAAAATTCAATAGAGGTCTCGTTATCCTCGGGCACCTTTTTTATGTCCCCGTACACTGCGGACAACTCGTTCATACGTTCCTCTTCTGATTTGTTTGCAACATCCGCCTTCAGCCTTTGCAGCAATTCATCAATCGATAAATCTGCGTCACCTGAGCCGGTTTTCTTGTTTTTTCTCATAAGCCGCAAACTCCTTGTCAGTTTATTGGATTATCCCGTTCCCGAACCGGAACGCAAAATATATAGCTATATAAAAATGCTCATTTCAAAGCTGTTATTTGCTCTTCTGTTTAAAGCCGGCAACATCTCCCGAATGTCGCTGTCTTGCGGCCTCGCTCAATAAAACAGCCGCTGCCACCGAGACATTGAGGGAATTAACCTTGCCATACATGGGAATGGATACGATAAAATCACTTTTATCTTTAATGAGCCTGGAGACACCGGTCCCCTCGCTGCCAAGAACCAGCGCCATGGGAAGATTAAAATCGGCATTATAATACTCATTCCCCCCCACCTCGGCAGCAAAAATCCAAAGTCCCCTTTTCTTTAGCTCTTCAATCGTCGCGGCAATATTGGTCACCTTGGCAACAGCCAGATGCTCAAGAGCGCCGGCCGATGCCTTTGCCACCGTAGGCGTCAATCCGCAGGCACGCCTTTTCGGTATAATTATGCCATGGGCGCCGGCACACTCGGCAGAACGGATCAGTGCTCCGAGATTATGCGGATCCTCGATTTTATCAGCAATTACTATAAGAGGATGCTCTCCACCTTCCTCGGCAAGCCGAAAAACATCATCAATTGTCGAATAGGAGCGTTCTGCCGCCATGGCCACAACTCCCTGATGATTTACACCGCCCGAATAGGTATCCAGCCTGCCCCGTTCAACCTCTATAACAGGGATCCCCCGACCTCGCGCTTCGGCGATTAACGCAACAATCGACCCCTCACGGGCACCTTTGAGCACAAAAAGCTTGTCAATATCCCGTCCGCTAACCAAAAGCTCCTTTACGGCATTCCTACCTGCAACCGCCGAGGTTGTTCCTATATCATCCCTGTGCTCGGAAAAGTCTTGATAAAAGATCGGCTCTTCACTCTCAGTCGTTTTCGGCTTTATTAAAGTTTCGTCGTAAAAATTTCCTGAATCGGAAAGCTTATCCGATGGAAAGATATTTTTCGGTCGGCTCCCCCGCTCCTTGCGGGGTCTGTAAGCTTTATCGGAATCAATCTTATGAATATCGGTGCGTTTATCGCCCCTTGCAGTTGTCCTGTGCATCTTTAGTTTACTGTCTCTATTCTCTTTCGGTCTACCCTTTTCGACAAAACCGGGACCCTTTTTCTTGTAATTGTTCGACGGCATATATTGCTTACGATTGTTGCCAGGTATTGCAATGAAGCAGCTCCCGGCAAGAATCACCCTTTCGCATAAGCTGTTGAATTTTTTGTTGAGGTTATATATAAGTATTTTATCCCAAAAGCTGTCTCATACCCATTTATGCAATCTTCATAACCGAAACAAATTCATCCTTGCAAAATTCACTACAAAACGATAAAATGCTACGCTTATCCAAGATATTATAACACACAAAAACCGATTTGTACATACATAAAACTAAATAATTTGCCGATTTTACCGCACTCTGTCCAGAACAGGCAGGCAAATACACATTTTTATTGATGTAATTATCCAAATTGTATAATATATCCTCTCTTTTATGTGTAAGCCTGAGCGATAAGGCTCAAATTGACGCATAAAAGCACATGTTGCGGCAATAATACCGCAACATGTGCTTTTTATCGATTAAACGATATTGCTATTACCTAAACTTTTTTGGCCGCATAGCATTCGCTGCAAAAGACCGGTCTGTCATTAGAGGGCTGGAAAGGAACTTTAGCTTCCTGACCGCACTCTGCACATATAGTTGTAAACAGCTCTCTCTGAGCTTTCCCAGAGTTTTTGCGGGCGTCACGGCAGGGCTTGCATCTTTGAGGCTCGTTCTGAAATCCTCTTTCAGCATAAAACTCCTGCTCACCTGCTGTGAAAACAAACTCTGAACCACAGTCTTTGCAAATTAAATTTTTGTCCTGATACATTTTTTTTACCTCGCTTAAAAATATGGATATAATAATTTTGCCCTCGACGGATTTCAACCGACACCTTTGCCAAACAACGCTCTTAGATTAAGCTATACGGGCATATATAAATGGATCCTGAATTATATATTGTTAAAGAAGATAAAAATAGAAGGGTTTGATCTATTATATAACAAAATCCAATTAACACAATAGTTTTTTCAGCTTTACTCTAATACGGCAAATGGCATTGTCGATGGACTTATGCGATTTTCCAAGCGAGGCAGCAATATCCTTTGCAGAATGACCGCCCATATAAAGGGCGAAAACCTTGTTCTCAAAGTCTGAAAGATTCTCATGAATCAAACACTTAAGCAGGCGAAAACTCTCCTTATCAATGATTAAATCAGAGGGGTCGCTTTGCTCGTCAAAAAGATAATCGGCGCTGACTCCAAGCTCACGCAATTCTTCCAATGAATATAAGTAATGCTGTTTAAGCCGTCCGGACTTCCGCATCCGGGAGATAATGTAATTGCTGATGCACACTTTAGCATACAGACCAAAGCTAACTTTATTTTGTGTCAGATCATAGGCAATTGCGGCGTGATAAAGGGCAAGAGTCGCTTCCTGAAGCATGTCTTCATATTCGCCGGCATCCTGCTTTCCACACAGACGCAAAACCGTGTTGCTAAGCAAAGGGAAATAACGTTCTGACAACTCTGCAAAAGCGGTCTGGCTTGTATTATTATCTTCTTTAACAAGAGCCAGCAACTCTTGCAGTGATAAATCTTTCATTGTCATACCGTTTTTAATTGTATTATGTTTTAACAATTGGCACCTATAAAATATGTAACAAAATTATACAAATACTATGATTAAAACTGCTTGTCAGAAAGATGTTCATCAAAATCACATCAGCATTTTTAATAAACATAATACCCAACTCAGTTGTATTATACCATTAAAATGCATAATGTCAATAGGTTTTTTTAATTTTTTTTTGTAGTATTGCATTATTTTTTACCGAATTGTGAATATTGAACAATTATTTACAATCAATTTTGAGCATTGTATATACCAATATATACCAAAAATATTTTTATTGACATTTCATGTCGATATCTTAATTTACGCCGTCAGCCTCAAATATTTTAAAGGAGGTGTGCATTTCCCGCTTTTCTTATGAGATTTAGGAAAGCAGATAATCAACCTCACCTGACAGCAGCGCCATAACACCTCGATAAATAACCTCAGGACGCTCCTCAAAAATTTTTTTCATTATATCAAGCTGTGTTTCCGAATTAATAACCACCGACAAATCAAAGATCGGCTCTTCCTCCTCGGTAATCAAGCAATGCAGCTTATACTTCCCGTCCGCGCACTCCTCAGATTCACATTTCAGCTTTGCACCCCGCTTTTGAAAAGAAAGAAGTCGAAGTGCGCTCTTTAAGCTTTTCTCCCGTATCGGGGCAAGAAGGCTACTCTGTAGCTGGCTTGCCACATGGCTGCCCGTCGGCGAAATCGCATAATGGGAGACACCGTCAACATTCGTCTCTATGATGTGCCCTGCGTCAAGCAGCTCGGCAAAACACTCGGCAAAGTCAAAATAGCCGACAAACTCGTTTTGCATCACAATATCATTGACCGTCACAAAATCCAGCGGATAATTGATATTCTCAAGCAGATACAGAATAAATATTTTTATATCATTTTTATCATTCAACGGTGTTTTCATACTTCCTCCGGCAAAACCTTTCTGTAAAAGCGTTTGGTTAGCGTTACGCCCGCATAACATAATTATAACAAATAATATTAATTCCGTACATAAAAGCATTCGACTTTAATCTGCCCTTGCAGTAAAATCCGCCCTATGGAAAAACAAGATGTTGCGCGCAAGTGCAACATCTTGTTTGATATCGATATAATTTAGATATCGGTCAAACTTAGACCGTCGTTATATGTTTGTCATCGGACTGTTTCTATTTAAGACACAATAGGGAAGGATCGAATTATTCCACAGGGGCATCTGTTTCGATATACTTCTCATAATCCTTAAGCTTAGCCTTTTCAAGCTGCCGATAACCAAACCATGCTGACTTTACATTTTTAAGCTCTTTACTAATCAGATAAAAATCCTTGTTGAAAACAAGCGGTATAATCGGCATTTCATCTACGAGAAATTCCTCAGCACGATGAAGAATCTCTGCTCTCTTATTTATATCCTTTTCAGCAAAGGCCTCTTCAATGATAGCTGTGTACTCGTCATTGTCGAATCCGGTAATGTGGGGAATCAACTCATACTCACCCGACTCCATGTCGATGCCCATGCCCGAAAACTCCTTAGAAAAGGAAGCCAGAACAGCGAAAGCGTCGGTAGAAAGCATATTATGATCAATTGCAATGACATCAAAATCCCTGCTCCGGAAAGCGATCATAAAGGAATCAAGGTAATAGGGGTCGGGCTCCTTGGTTATACGGT
Source organism: Clostridiales bacterium (assembly GCA_012519315.1). Taxonomy (GTDB): domain Bacteria; phylum Bacillota; class Clostridia; order Oscillospirales; family CAG-272; genus JAAYQM01. The sequence continues at coordinate 27,312 of JAAYQM010000095.1, forward strand.
CAATAACCGTGATCAATTCAGAGAGAAGAGGTCTTAAGGTTACCGTAAAGCCGAGGGACTCCCATACGCCTTTAACATATTCGGCAACAGCTTTATCAGCCTCATTCAGCTTGTAGGTGATAGTAAAGCTTCCGCTTTTAACACCGGCTTCGTTCAGCAATTTCTGCGCCTCTTGCATATTTGCCGTTGTTTCAATCAGTTTTCCGCCCGCGTCTCTGAAGTCCTTGCGGCTCTTGCCCTCAAAAACCTTAGGCGTGATAACACCTGTCGCCGGTTCGGCAAAGGTAAGGATTCTGGCGATTTCCTCCCGGTCAAGAGCCAGGGAGAGTGCTTTTCTTACCCTTGCATCCTCAAAGAGCGGATTGTCAAGGTTGAAGAAATAGGTATGAGCCGAGGCAATATCGGTTACAACAGCCTTTTTCTCATATTCGGCGCGCTTGTCAAGGGGCAGATCGCCCAAATAGAAGAGCTTGCCGTTAAGGAAATCGTCAAGAAGGGTGTTAAGATCGGACGGCGACATTGTAACGCCAGAGACTGCTTGCTCCGGATCTCTCTTAAACTCCACTTTGAATCTGAAAGGGTTAACAGTCTTTTTCAACGAATCCTTCTCGGTATCCCGGAAGTAATAAGGATTGCGCTCAACATTGAGCTTTCCCTCGTCATAGTCCAGCCCTTTAATTGAAAAGGGACCGTTCGAAACAAGGGAGGTATACTTCTTAGACCAATAATCGGTATTACGGGATACGATATCTTCTCTGAGGGGGACCAGAGCGGGGCTGGCGCACTTCATAAGAAAATCTTCGTAATCAATATCGGTCTCAAAAGTGATTTCCAAAAGTCGTATATCTTCCGCATAAAGCCCTACGTCATCAATTGAAGCCTCGCCCTGCTTGGCTGCGCGGGCATTTTTTATATCAAAAAGCAACGCGGAAGCACTGCTGGCAAAATCAGAAGAAAGAATGCGTTTCCACGCAAAAACAAAGTCCTCTGCGGTAACCGCACGACCATCGTTCCACTTCGTATCCTTAAGGGTTATTTGAAGTTTATATTCATCCTTCAGCGGGTCTTTAAAATATTTCCAGCTTTTAGCGATTGCTTTTTCCATCTTCCCCTTTGCGTTGATTCGGGTCAGACCTTCAAAAATAAGCCCCAACATCTTCATCTGAGCATCGTCGACAAAACCGTAGGATGGGTCATAATCGTAAAGCTCAGAAGCTATGTAGGAAGCGATAATCGCGCCGTCATCTTCTTCTTTATTTCCGCCCGCACATCCGGCAAAAATCGGAAGGGCGGTCAACAGACATAAAAGCAGTGCAAAAGCTCTTTTCATAATTGGGAATTCCTCCTAAAGCGGATCCGGCGGTATCAAAACAAGACACAACCGAAACGCTGATTTAAAATATATTTGCCAATAAAACAGTGATTATGCACATTCCCGACAGCGAAAAAAAACGCCTCAATGCCGAAAACGAGCATAAATGCACATATGCATATTAATAGAAATTACTTTCGATATTATAACATTAATATCGCTTTTTAGCAATCACCTAATTGCATAAAACTTAAAGATTCAGACAGATGCACAATATTTGTCGATATTTTTATGCAACTTTCACAGTAATTATTAATTTTTTCATTTTTCAAAACCGCTCTGAGGTAAATATGTTTTCTCTCATAAATATATTATCTGAAATATTATGAAAATACAAAAACATTATTATATTTCTTACAATATTGGGTATAATTTCAAGTATCAACTAAAGCTATCTGCAATTAAAGGGGCACCAATATGAAAAACTTCGAAGAATACAACCGAACCGATCTTGCGTGTGAAAAAATCATTCCAAAGGCTGAGGACGGTGAGGAAAGCGGCGTTATTTATTCCGAATCGGAAGAGAGCGGCGTGCTGATCAGCCGGCTGGAGGTAATCTCCGAAAAGGGTCAGGAGGCAATCGGGAAGCCGATGGGAAAATATATCACCCTCTTTTGCGGCAACATCTGGCAATTTGAGGAGGATCAGTTTGAGGGTGTCGCCACCGTCATTGCCGACGAAATCCGCCGTCTTACCGATGAAATACTGGGCAGGGAAACTAAAGAGGACTGCACCCTTCTGGTGGTCGGGCTCGGCAATCAATATATTACCGCCGATGCAATCGGTCCGCAGACGGTCAAACAAATTACCGTAACTCGTCATATCCGGGAGATGGACTCCGAGCTTTTCAGCAAGATGAATTGCTGCGCCATATCTGCCATCACTCCGGGCGTGCTCGGTCAGACCGGCATCGAGGCAGTCGAGCTTATTCGCGGCGCCGCAAAGGATGTCTCACCTGATCTTGTCATTGTTGTTGATGCGCTGGCGGCCCGCTCCTGCGAACGTCTGGCATCAACCATTCAGCTCAGCGACACCGGCATCAACCCCGGTTCAGGCATCGGAAACATGAGAAAGACAATCAACAGTGAAACAATCGGCTTTCCGGTAGTCGCACTGGGGGTTCCAACCGTTGTCGATTCCTCAACCCTTGTTTATGATGCTCTGCAAAAAGCGGGAATCGAGAATATCAGCGACGAACTAAAAACAGTTTTGAACAACGGCCGGGGCTTTTATGTCTCACCAAAGGAAAGCGATATAATTACCAAGGAGATTGCAAAGCTTCTGTCCACTGCCATTAATCGCGCTTTTTATGCCGAATTTTCCAGCATGACGGGTTAAATCGTTATATTTGACTTCAAATAACCCCAAAAAAAGCGACCCCCCTGCTTTTACGACGGGAATTCGCTGTCACCTGTTTCTCCTCTCATTTAGCCGAATCTATCATAATAATATGATGCCATTAATATATTATGGTATAAGGTTAAATGAAAGGAGAGATAAAATGCAAGATACTTATTCAAAAATGCTTATAACAACCAGCAGTTCCATTCCAAATTTTGAGGATAGATTTGACGACTTCGTTATTAAAAAGCGCAGGCGGGCAAAGGGCATCAACACGGATATCCTGCGCAGGCGCCTGTCCGCTCTTGCTACCTGCCTTTGCGTAACACTTGCGTTGTCATCATTGCTGTTTACAGGAATCGACGCCGCCGATAAGATGCTGTTCAAGGGCGGCGTAATGGAATTTATCATCACCGATGTCTTTGGCATGGAAAGTGAATACGGAGCCTCAAATTTTACCGAGCTGATGATGGAGCAAAGCTTTTGGGGAAATATAAACAAATCCTTTGCCGACAAGAATGTCAACACAAGCAAAAAATATCCCTTACCCGCATTTAGCAGACTGCATCTCCCTATAGAGGAGGGGGTAAAGCCGGTGATTGCCACCCCCAAAGATCCTGAGCCTGACGAAACCAAATACACGCTTGAACAGCTCTACGCATTTGATCCTTCTAAGGTTCCAAGCGGTCACCTGCCTATTATCCCAAGGGACATGTCCCATGAATACGACGGAAAACTAAAGCTCAGCAATGAGACAAAATACACGCCGAACCTTGCGGCTATTGCCGAAAGCAACAACACCGTCCCCGCCTTTCTTCCGACGAAAGGGGCAAGCAACGAACCCTTGATTTTAATCATTCATACCCACGGGACAGAGTCCTTTTCGGAGGAAGGAAGCGTCTCATACAGCAACGACTACAATATCCCCCGCTCCTCTGATATAACTAAAAATGTTGTTGCTGTAGGCGCCGCAATGGCAAATGTTTTTGAGGAGGCCGGAATCCCTACACTACACTGCAAAATCATGCACGATCTTGAGTCTTACAAGGATTCATACAATCGGGCAGCCGCAACCATAAAGAGTTACCTTGCCGAGTATCCTTCCATTAAATATATATTTGACGTTCACAGAGACTCTATACTGCAGGCCGACCAAAGCAAAATCCGTCCGGTCACTTTAATCAACGATCTTCCCACCGCTCAGATTATGTTTGTTGTCGGAACCGATTACTTCGGAGCAAATCACCCAAACTGGATGCAAAATCTGACCTTTGCCGTGCGGATACAAAGCACACTCAATGCCAACTATCCGGGCTTTGCCCGTTCGATCTATCTTCGCGGCGCCGCCTTCAACGAGCAGTACACCCCCGGCTCCCTCCTGCTTGAAGTCGGTTCCTGCGGAAATACCCTTTCCGAAGCCTTGCGCGCAGGGGAAACCCTCGCCCAAACCCTTACCGCCATCATCAAAAGCGGGTGGTAACATAGAATTATCCAAAACCGAAAGGATGTGTAAAATGAAGAGCAAAAAAACAGGACGATATATATTGCTTTTCCTCTTGCGCATGACAAGAATTCTTTGCTTTTTCCTCTGCTGCACACTGCTGTTCCTGTTTCTCTCTCCGACACAAGCAAGCACCATTGCGTATGTTTCCGATTTTCCGGATAACACCTCCGAGTGCAGCAGCAACATCGAAATCTTCGGCAAGGTGTTTGTTCTCGACCCCAACATAATTATGCCGATTGCAGAAAAAACAAAGGACATTCTGGCTACAAACATTGTCTATCTCGATACCCTCACCCGCACCTGCCTGAAATTTCTGACCGAAACCTTCGGCGCCGTCGCCGAACGCCTGACCGAAGCCTTTCCCTTAACGCCCAAATATAACGGAAGCGCCTCCCTAGCATAAAAATCGTCTCGGAGAGATCCTGCCGCGACAAAAAATCAAGGCAAGCCTATAATATGGGCTTGCCTTGATTTTTAATGTATAGTGCTTAGGAGAAAGCCTACTCTTTGACAATAGCAAGGGTGCCTAAAATCAAAAACAGACAAATGGGCAAAGCAGCAAAGGGTGATATCATGCCCCTCTCCATACCGCCCACCACGCCAAGTATAATAAGAAGGGCTCCTGCCGAAATCAGGGGGCGCGTGACACCGCTTTTTATTTTCTTTAATGAGCACTCGACAAGCAGCACAAAAAAGGAGAGAATTCTCGTAAAAAGATCACGCCTTACATTACATCTAGCTCTTGATATAGGTCGGCCCTTGCGGTTGGGTATCATTTCTCTTGTGCAGTTCATTGGAGTGCCTCCTCTATTTTTCCATTTTAGATATCAACTGACACAATTCTACAACATTTTTTCCGATTTGTCAATAGATTTTTTCCGATTCTGGAAAAAATATTTCATTTTTTTCATTTTTCCCTTTACATACAGGAGAATTTGTGATATGATATCATCAAGATAATCAAAACAAGCAGCAAACGGTGGCAAAATCTATACAACAATGACTATAATAGAGCAGCTTGCCGCCTTTGCGTGCTTTTTTGAAAAACTCCATCATTATATTCTATCTTGTTATGAAAGGGAATTTGTTATGAGCTTTGCCGCCCGTGTGAAAATTCTTAAAAAGCAAAAGGGACTCACCAACGACAAGCTTTCAGCTATGACCGATATCCCCTTGGGGACTCTCAGCAAGATTCTAGCCGGCGTCACCGGCGACCCAAAGCTCTCGGCAGCAGCTGCCATCGCCGACGCTCTTAACACCTCTCTTGACTTTTTATGCAACGGAAAAGCAGATGCGCCCCCCTCTCTTTCCCTCTCTCTAAACGAGACGATACTTATAAAGAAATACCGTGCTCTCGACGAACACGGACGTGAAATCTGCGACTTTATCATATCAAAGGAGTACGACCGGATCATAGGAATGTCCGAATTTGAGGAGAGCTTATCGGCGACAAGAAACCCCGCCGCAATAAAATCACCGCAAATCCCCGCTGTTAAAAAACCGTCCGTAGCCGCAAAAGCTCCGGCTCCCTCTACCCACACCGCCGAACCCTCTCGGTATAAAAAGAATATTCCCCTGTTCCATCTGCCGGTTGCCGCCGGCGACGGCATCTATCTTGACGGCGATGACCATGATACCATCACCGTAACCTTAAACGAGCGCACCGCCGACGCCGACTTTGCCCTTCAAGTCAAAGGAGACAGTATGCTCCCCCTCTATTCAGACGGGGATACTTTGCTTGTCCGTAGGCAGGATACCGTTCCCGTCGGAGAGCTTGGCATATTCATTGCCGACGGAGAGGGATATTTTAAAAAATTCGGCGGCGACCGTTTAATCTCCCTGAATCCCGAATACAAGGATCTTCCCCTCTCCGCTTTCAGCTCGGTCCTCTGTCAGGGACAGGTCATCGGACGGCTAAAGCGGCGCGGCTAACACTCATGCTTTGCACAGCTTAATTTACACTTATTCTAATACGAAACCGGCACAAGCCTCCATTAGAGCCTTGTGCCGGTTCTCTGTCCTATGTATTTTTATCAATCTCTTTCATATTCTTAAAATTGCCTATTTTTTTCGACCGGCGGGCCAGTTCGTCGGTTATCGCTTCAAGAGGCATCTCGCATTCCACCATCATCACAATAATATGGTAAAGAAGATCGCAGATCTCGTCCCGCAAAAGCACCTTATTTGTCCCCTTTGCGGCGATAATTGTTTCTGCCGATTCCTCTCCTATCTTTTTTAATATCTTGTCAATTCCCTTTTCAAAAAGATAAGAAGTATACGATCCCTCCTGGGGCTCGACCTTCCTTTGCTGCACCACCTCATATAGTGAACGAAACACGTCTTTTTCCACAACGGAACCTCCTTTACAAAAGCTTATGTCATTATTTTTCTTTGATTTATTAAGATATTATTGCCCCTTTATTTATCGTCTTCAAGAGCAAGAGTTCTGTAAAAGCAGCTAAACGCTCCGGTATGGCAAGCAGCCCCCCTCTGTCTGACCAGCAAAAGGAGAGTGTCCTTGTCACAATCATAACGAATCTCACAAATGTGTTGAAAATTTCCCGAAGTCGCCCCCTTGTTCCACAGTTCTTCTCGCGAGCGGCTATAATACCATGCGGTTCCGGTTTGAATGGTTAAATCAAGGGATTGTCTATTCATATAAGCCAGCATGAGTACCTGTCCGCTATCGATATCCTGTGCAATCGCCGGAATAAGCTCGGATTTTTGAAAAAAATCATCAAGCTCATGCCCCTCTGATTGATTTAGTTTCATCATGCCCTCCCTTTTTATAGCCTAACATTAATACCCGATGCCAAAAGATGCTTCTTAACCTGAGGAATACTAAGCTCTTTAAAATGGAAAAGGGTTGCGGCAAGAGCCGCCGTTGCAGCGGTTTTTTCAAACACCTCGGAGAAGTGCTCAAGGGCTCCGCAGCCGCCCGAGGCAATGACCGGAATCCTCACCGCCTCCGAGATAAGCCGGGTCAGCTCAATGTCATAGCCATCCTTAGTCCCGTCGGCATCAATAGAAGTCAAGAGAATCTCGCCGGCGCCAAGCCTTTCACCCTCAAGAGCCCATTCCAGGGCATCAATCCCGGTGTCAACCGCGCCGCCGTTAATATAAACTGTATAGCGACCGTCGGCATTTTTCTTTGCATCAACGGCAAGGATCACGCGACTGCTGCCGAATTTTTTGGCCGATTCGGCAAGGAGCTTTTTGTTCTTTACAGCGGCGGAATTAATGCTCGCCTTATCGGCGCCCGCCTCAAACAAAGCATAAAAATCCCCTACCTCGCTAATCCCGCCCCCGACAACAAGGGGCACCTCTATCACCTGCGCCGCCCTCGCCACAACGTCGAGCATCGTTTTTCGGTTCTCCGTTGAGGCGGCTATGTCAAGCAGCGCAATTTCATCCGCCCCCTGTGCGCTGTAATATTTTGCGATCTCAACCGGATCTCCGGCATCCTTAAGATTCACAAACTTTGTGCCCTTTACCACTCTGCCGTCCTTCACATCAAGACATGGAATAATGCGTTTGCTTTCCATATATTTTCCTCCGGTTTTTAAAAAATTTTACCCCCGACTGACACGCAACGCCTCATCAAGATCAAGGGTTTCTTCATAAAGGGATTTACCGCAAATGGCGGCATAAACTCCCATTGAAAGGAGCCTTTTAATATGATCGATATTCTTAATTCCCCCGCTTGCGGTGATTTTAACCTTTACCGCAGACATGAGCCTCTCCAGTTGTTCAAAATTGGGGGATGTCAGAGTTCCGTCCCGCTCGATATCGGTGAAAATAATGTTGCCAACACCGATATCCTCCATTTTCTTAGCAAAATCAAGGTAGGAAATTTCGGACGAGCGAGTCCACCCCTCAACACAAATCATCCCTTCCCTAGCATCAATACCCACGGCAATCCTCTCGCCAAACTCCTTTACCGCCTCCTCAACGAATGTGCGGTTTTGCAGGGCCGATGTGCCCAGTATCACCCGCGCGATTTTGGCAGATAGATACTGCTCTATTGTTTTCATGTCCCGAATGCCGCCCCCAACCTCAACGGGAATATCAAGGGAGGCGACCATATCGGCAATCAATTGAAAGTTCACCGCCCTCCCCTCCCGTGCCCCGTCAAGATCCACAATATGAAGCATTTGTGCGCCCGCCCTTTCAAAGCTTGCCGCTGTCTCAAAGGGATCGGCAGCAACTTTATGTGCGGTATCATACTCCCCCTTGAAAAGTCGGACACAACTGCCGCCCAGAATATCAATAGCCGGTAATATCAGCATTTTTTTCACAATCTCCTTTTTACAAGCAATTTAGCCCTCAGAGCACGCCTTTTGTTGACAGCACGGTTTCCCCTGTTATTTTAGAGGCCTGTGATATTGCCCGTGCCGCCGCTTTGAAAAGAGCCTCGCATCGGTGATGCTCATTGTCGCCGTACAGCAAGGACAGATGAAGGGTCGCCCCCATATTATATGCCAGGGCGCGAAAGAATTCTTTAGTTAACTGAGTGTCATATGCTCCAACCATCGGCGCTGTGGGATCGGCGTCAAACACAAGATAGGGGCGACCGGAAATATCGACAACGGCGCGGGCAAGGCTTTCATCCATGGGAACAAGACTGTCCCCGAATCGGGCGATACCCCTTTTGTCCCCCAGTATCTCTGCAAAAAGCTGACCAAGCACAATGCCTACATCCTCAACAGTATGATGTCCGTCCACAAAGAGGTCCCCCTGCATCTCCAGCGCAAGATTAAAACAGCCGTGAGTACAAAATGAATTGAGCATATGGTCAAAAAAGCCTATCCCGGTGGAGCCGGACAGGCGGCCTTCCCCGGAATCCAATGTCAGGGTCATTGTGATTTCAGTTTCACCGGTTGTACGTGAAAGTTTTGCACTTCTCATAATTGTTCCTCTCAAATAACTGCAATTTAAATCGAATCTGCTTATATTCAAGCATATTTAATCAACGATTTTTATGTTTTCTGGCAAGATGAGCTTCGAACGCCTTTATAAATTTCTCGGTTTCCTCCTTTGACCCGGCTGTGATACGCAGGTAGGGAGGCATACACCGAATTTTTATACCCTCTTCGCAAAGTACGGTGTAGATATTATTCGCATCATCGTCATCGCATTTAATCAATACAAAATTCGTGTCGCTGGGATAAACCACAAAGCCGTAGACCTCGGACAATGTGCAGAGCCGCTCAAAAAGCCGCTCTTTTTCACGAATAACAGCGCCGATAAGAGGCGCATACTCCTCCTTGTGCCGCAGGGCGGCAAGGGCAAACAACTGGGTCAGGGTGTTGACATTATACGGACTTTTAACCTTGCGTATCGCCGATGCCAGCGCAGGATTTGCCACAGCAAAGCCAATGCGCAGAGCCGCAAGACCATAGGCCTTGGACAAGGTGCGCAATACAATCAGATTATCGGTCTTGACAGACCGGTCCAGCACACTGCAGTCAAAGCCGCAAAACTCGGCATATGCCTCGTCAACGATCACCAGCGTCTTAACACGGGAGACAAAATCCATAATTTCATCCCGATGATAGGCGCGTCCGGTGGGGTTGCAGGGATTGGAAAAAATGAGGGCTGAGGGGCGGCTTTTTTCGACAACAGACAGCATCTTATCAAAATCAATGCCGTGATCCTCACTTTTCGGCAGTGTCAGAATCTCTACTCCCCGCAAGGCTCCATAGAATTCATACATCGAAAAATCGGGAGCGGTTACAAGCAGCCTCTCTCCCTCAGACAAAAATCCGTTGACAATTACCGAAATCAGCTCATCCGATCCGTTTCCCGCCACAACATTTTCGGGCGCCACACCATGCGCCTTTGCAAAGGCAGAGGCAAGCTCTTTCGCCAATGGGTCGGGATAACGATTGTAGTCAATCTTTTTCACCGCCTCGGCAAAAGCGCCCATCACCCCAACAGGAGGCGAAAAGGGGCTCTCATTTGCGTCCAGCCGTACAGGATAGGAGCCGACTCCCGGTCTGTATTCTTCAATTTTATTAAGGCGATTGGGGATATATCGGTTCATTTTGAACTATATTATACTCCTTATCATAATATCATAAAAAACTCACTTCTTAAGCCGGACGGTCACCGAATTTGCATGGGCTGAAAGCCCCTCGGCATTGGCAAAGCCCTCAACCTCGGCGCCGATAGCCTCAAAGGTCTCCTTGCTATAATAGATGTAAGAGGACTTCTTTACAAAGCTCTCCACCGAAAGGGGAGAGGCAAAACGGGCGGTACCGTTTGTGGGCAAAACGTGATTCGGTCCGGCGAAATAGTCCCCCAGCGGCTCGGGGGTGTAGTCCCCGAGAAAAATCGAACCAGCGTTCCTCACCTCCCCCAAAAGATCAAAGGGGGCACGGACGGCAAGCTCCAGATGCTCCGGCGCTATAATGTTTGAAATGCGTACCGCCTCCTCAAGGGAGTCTGCTACAAGAACAGAGCCGTAGGTCTCAAGGGATTTTCTTATGATATCCCGTCTTGAGAGCGATTTAATCTGCCCTTTGATTTCCTCGCATACCCTGTGCGCCAACTCCGGAGAGGTAGTAATCAATATGGCGGCGGCAAGAGGGTCATGCTCTGCCTGTGACATCAAATCGGCGGCGATATAGCTAGGATTTGCCTCCTCGTCGGCAATTATCAGCACCTCGCTCGGTCCGGCAATCATATCAATATCGACGGTGCCGTAAAGCAGCTTTTTTGCCATAGCCACATAAATATTGCCCGGTCCTACCACCTTATCCACACGGGGAATGCTCTCGGTACCGTATGCAAGGGCTGCCACCGCCTGCGCCCCTCCCACCGTAATGATTTCGTCAACACCGGCGACATCGGCGGCATAGACGACGGCAGGATTTATTCCCTCCGGCTTTGGGGGCGTTACCATAACAACATTCGAAACGCCGGCCACCTTTGCCGGTATGGCATTCATCAGCACCGACGAAGGGTAGGCGGCAGTGCCCCCCGGCACATACAGCCCTACCCGCCGCAGGGGAATAACCCGCTGACCCATAACCCTCCCACCGTTGCTCATAATATAGCCGCTTTGCCTTTGAGGTTCATGAAACGCTCGAATATTGGCAGCGGCAGTATCAATGATTTTCCGCAATGCGGGAGGTACCTTTTCTGAGAGACTTTCTCTCTCTCGGGGGGAAAGATAAAAGCTGTCGCACCGTATCCCATCAAAACGCTCGGTTAAGTCACGAAGCGCGGCATCCCCCCGTGTTTTGACATCCTCTATAATTTCAGCCACCGACCGGACAATCTGAGGGGAAATAGATTCCGCCCGTGCCTGCAGCCTGTCTAATAAAAGATCGGTCTCTGATTGTTTATATATTTTGAGCATAACCGACCTCCTTTCACTTTTTTTCGATAACCGAATTCAGCCGGTCCAGCAGATGATCAAATTCAGGCTTTTTTAGCTTCAAACTTGCCGGATTAACTACAAATCGTGCCGAAACAGGGGCTATTTCCTCATAGATTTCAAGCCCGTTTGCCAAAAGGGTATTACCTGTTTCCACAATATCAACAATCGCATCGGCAAGGGAAAGCAGTGGCGCAAGCTCAACCGATCCCTCGATTTTTACCACCTCGACGTCAATTCCCCGGCTGTGCATATATTTTTTTGCCACGTTTGGATATTTTGTTGCAATAACCTTGTGTGAATAACCGTTGTAAAAATTTTTCCCCTTGATCCCGGCAAGACAGAAGCGGCATTTTCCGAATTTGAGATCCATCAGCTCATAAAGACCGCCGCCATGCTCCATCAGAGTATCGGCACCCACAACCCCCGCATCACAGACCCCATGCTCGGCATAGGTGATAACATCGGCGGCCTTGGCAAGTACCACTTCTATATCCCCGTCTCCCACCGGAAAAAGCAATCGCCTGCCCTTATCCACAAGCGCTGTGCAATCATAGCCGGCGGCACGCAAAAGCTCAACCGCCCCCTCTTCGATTCGTCCCTTTGTAAGAGCTATTCGAATCATACCTCCTCGCCCCCCGCTAAATTAATAATTTCCTCGATTCCGACCGCCTTGGCATATGCGACGCTTTGCTTGTAACAGTTAAAGAGAGACAGCTCGACACAGCGCCCCTCTCCCTCAAGCCGACGCCGCAGCTTTTCGGCAGCGGCAAAATCTGAGGGGGAAAAGTGAATAAGGCAATCGGGCATCGGTTTCGGAGACATTGCACCCGTCCTCTTCAACGCATCCGCCACAAGGCAGAGATTGATGGCAAAACCGATCGCCGGCAGATCGCAGTCAAATTGCCTGATAAGATTATCATATCGCCCGCCAAGCAAAACCGGCTCCCCCGCCCCGGCGATATAGCCCCTGAAAACAATGCCGGTATAATAATCATGGGTATGAACAATTCCGAGATCCAGCATAATATTATCAGCATAGCCGGCATCGCAGAGAATATTATAGGTCTGACGCAAAGTGGCAAGGGCGTCATTGGCCTCCTTATTTCCCTCGGCAAGCTCGGCCGCCTTATCAAGTATCTCCCCCTTTCCGTAAAGGCGGGGAAGCATCCTCAGCTTGTCAACTCCTGAGAGATTCTTAATAAATCCGAGTGAAACCACATTTTTTGTATTGACATAATGCCGCACCTCCCTTTGCTGCTGAGGACTAAGAGAAAGGCGGGAAATAATCGCATTGCAAAATCCTGCATGACCTATCTCAAGCACAAAATCGGCGCCAAGAGCGCCAAGGGCACGAAGCGCCGTTGACAAGCAGGCAAGATCGCTTTTAATACCGCCGGTGCCGATAAGCTCTATCCCGCTTTCGATAATCTCATTCCGCCGACCGGAATAATCGTTGTTTACACGGTAAACATTTTGCTTGTACCACAGCTTTTGGGGCAACGGCTGCCCTCTCAGCTTTGTCGCCGCGACCCTGGCAATCGGTGTTGTATTGTCAGCCCGAAGCACAATCAGCCTGCCGTTAGAATCGGTCAGCTTATACATCGCCTCTTGTCCAAGAGACTGTCCCTCATAGTCAAAAACATCATAATATTCAATGGCAGGGGTCATAATCTGCGAAAAACCATCAGATTCATAGACATCTGCAAGCCTGCGTTTTGCCTCTGTCAGGAGTCGAAGCTCATCATAAAGCAGATCACGAGTACCGTCAGGAATGTTTTTGTTGTTTTTCTGCATATCAGCCACACAATCCTTTTCTGAGTAATACCATTTTTGCCCTTTACTTTAGTTTGCTAACATGATAGCATACTAATTTGAAAAAGTCAAGGATAATATTAATAACAATCTCAAATTTTTCCCGACTGCGTGAACAAAAACTTCCCCCGAAAATCAGACCCCTTGTCTGTTTTTCGGGGGAAGGATTTTTACTTTACAAATCCTGCTCCGTCTAAGCCTTTGTCAGAAAAAGGAGAGTTGATCGGTCTCGGAAAGGAAGTCGATAACCCCGTTTCTCTTCAGCACCTCGATAACCGTTTTTGTAACCTGAGCGCGCTGGCGCAAGTCCTCTACAGAGGAAAACTCTCCCTCCACCCGCGCGGTGCCGATCCTAAGGGCGGCAGTATCCCCAAGACCGGGCAGGCAATTTAAAGGCATCCGTATTTTCCCGTTTTCGGGCAGGAAATGATAGGGATGAGACTTATAAAGATCCACCGGAAGAAACTCGATGCCGCGGGCAAGACATTCATTTGCAAGCTGCAGAGCGGCCAGCATTTCCGTTTCCTTCGGGGTAGCATCCTTACCCTTTTCCTCTATAGCCGTAATGAGGGAAAAAATGTGGGAGCGTCCGCGCATGACGATCTCTCCGTCAAATCCGCCCGGCGCCACCGAGAAAAACGCAGCATAGAACTCCAGCGGGTAATACACCTTATACCAGCCGAGACGCAAGGCGGACATAACATAGGCAGCGGCATGGGCCTTTGGGAACATATACTTTATTTTTTTACAGGATTCGATATACCACTCGGGCACATCGTTTGCCAACATAGCCTCCTCATATTCAGGACGGAACCCTCGCCCTTTGCGAACATCCTCCATTATGCTAAAGGCCATGCTCTTGTCAAGTCCCTTATAAATCAGGTAAACCATGATATTGTCACGTGTTCCCACAACATCGGAAATTGTGCATATATCATTTTTGATCAGATCCTGCGCATTCCCGACCCAAACATCGGTACCGTGGGATAGACCGGAAATCTGCAAAAGATCGGAAAAACACTTCGGCTTTGTTTCAAGCAACATTTGACGGACAAACTTAGTCCCGAACTCAGGCATACCAAAGGTTCCCGTTTCGCTGTTGATCATTTTCGGGGAGACCCCAAGCGCCTCGGTTGAGGCAAAGAGGCTGAGCACCTTCTTGTCATTCAAGGGAATTGACAACGGGTCTACACCCGAATATTGCTGCATCATCTTATATTTAGTAGGTACATCATGCCCCAGAATATCCAGCTTCAAAATAGTGTCATGCAAATATTCAAAAGGGAAATGAGTGGTGATAACTCCCGATTTCACATCATCGGCGGGATACTGGACAGGCGTAAAGTCATAAACCTCATATTCACGGGGGATAACAATAATGCCTCCGGGATGCTGACTCGTTGTCCGCTTAACGCCGATACACTTGCCTATAAGATAATCAACCTGAGCACGGCTAAGGGAAATTTCCCGTTTTTCAAGATATTTGGCGACAAAGCCAAAAGCTGTTTTTGACGCCAAGGTTCCCAGCGTCCCCGCGCGGAACACATTCTCCTCGCCAAAAAGCACCTCGGTATATTTGTGTGCCTCCGCCTGCACATCACCCGAAAAATTGAGGTCGATATCGGGGGATTTGTCGCCATAGAAGCCAAGAAAGGTTTCAAAGGGAATATCGTGCCCGTCTCCGTCCATGGGTATTTTGCAATTCGGACAGTCCTTTTCAGGCAGGTCAAAGCCGGATCCTACCGATCCATCATCGATGAATTGGGAATAATGGCATCTCGGACAAAGATAGTGTGGGGGCAGCGGATTCACCTCGGTAATCCCCGCCATGGTGGCCACAAAGGAGGATCCTACCGACCCGCGGGAACCTACAAGATAGCCCCGCTCCTCGCTGTTTTTAACCAGCTTACGTGCGATCATGTACAAAACGGCGAACCCATGCTTGATGATTGCTTCAAGCTCACGGGTCAGTCTTGTTTCAACCTGAGGCGGGAGGTTCTCACCGTATTTTTCATGTGCGGTCTGCCAGCAGATCCGCTGAAGATCCTCTTCCGCACCCTCCATTTTCGGGGTATACTGTCCCTCCGGAATGGGGCGCACATCTTCTATCATATCGGAGATAAGGTTGGTGTTCTTCACCACCACCTCATAGGCGGTCTCCTCTCCGAGATAGGAAAACTCGGCGAGCATCTCCTCGGTAGTGCGAAAATAAAGGTTAATGTCTCTGTCGGCATCGTTATATTTCATCCCGTCAAGCAATATTTTCCGGGCGATTTCGTCCTCTTTGTTAAGAAAATGCGCATCACAGGTAGCCACAACCGGACGATTCGCCTTGCGTCCGATCTCGACAATTTTACGGTTAAGATTGCGCAGCCCCTCCTCATCGGCGACCTTTCCGTTTTCTATCAAAAAACGATTGTTTGAAATAGGCTGTATTTCAAGATAGTCATAATATTTCGCAATCTTCAACAGATCGGACTCGCTGCGTCCGTCAAGCACGGCGGAAAACAGCTCCCCCGCCTCACAGGCAGAACCGATAATCAGCCCCTCCCGATGTTCGTTCAAAACTGTTTTCGGAACGCGGGGATTGCGCCTGTAATACTTAAGATAGCTCATTGAAACCAGTTTGTACAGGTTTTTTAGTCCCTGCCTGTTTTTCACAAGAATAATCTGATGATATGGTCTGATTTTCAGCGGATCCGCTTTTTCGCTCATGGCATCGAGCATAGAGTCGGTATCTGCGATTCCCTCGGCACGCAGCTTTTCCACCATGCAGTAAAAAATCTTTGCAAGCATCTCGGCATCATCGCTTGCCCGGTGATGATTAAAGGAGCCAAGATTAAAATAATCGGCAAGGACATTAAGCTTATGACTACTCAGCTCAGGATTTACATAACGGGACAAGGCCACCGTATCAAGATAGGCATTAGCGAAGGGCAGACCACATTGCTCGGCGGCATAGCGAATAAAGCCGGTGTCAAAGGCGGCATTATGAGCCACTAGCACCCGGTCACCGATAAAATCAAAAAACTCGGGCAGCACTTCGCAAATCCTCGGAGCATCGGCCACCATCTCATCGGTGATACCGGTCAGCCTTGTAATTTCTTGTGGAATCGGCACACCCGGATTAACATATGTATTGTAGATATCTGTAACCTCTCCCCCCTTCACCTTAACAGCCCCAATCTCGGTGATATGGTTGTTTAATGGGGAAAGCCCGGTTGTTTCTATATCAAAAATGACGAATTCATCATCAAAGGACGTATTAGTCTCACCATAGAGGGCACGGGCGGTATCATCGACAAAATAAGCCTCCATGCCATAGATGATCTTCACACCGCTTCCTTTTGCGGCAAGCATCAGCTCAGGAAAAGCCTGCACATTTCCGTGATCGGTCACGGCAATGGCTGAATGTCCGAAGCGGCTCGCCGTCTCTACAAGCTCTTTCGGTCGGATAAGGGCATCCATCGACGAGAGGCAGGTATGCAGATGCAGCTCCACTCTTTTTTCGGGAGCGTTATCCTGCCGCTCCAGCTTTTTTATTTTGGCAATGGCGCTTGGCGCGATAATCGTCTCCCCGTCAAATTTGTCTGTGCGCACCCGCCCCTTCACCGCAAGAGGAACTCCCGGTTTCACCTGATTAAGCCAGCCCGTCTCTCCCTTCTTCAAGGACACACGCACATAAACGGCAACATCCCGGTCGGTAATCGATATGGTGATATGCTGCTTGTCCCCCCGTCTTGTTTCCTTTTTGACAACCTCAACAACCTCCCCAAGCACCGTCACCCCCGTCCCCGGCACAAGCACGCGGATCGGTGTCGGCTCCCCAATATCAATCCCTTCGCCGTAAATCACGCAAGGAGAGTCGATGTCAAAGCGCATGAACCCGACAGCATAAGTCGTCTCCCCGATTTTTTCGGCAACATCGGAGCAATCGGGGTGCAGAGAGGCTACCCGTGCAAAATTTTGATTTTCCTCAAAGGGAGCTGTCTCCCGCTGAGATTTTGCTAAAGAGGTGGCAGTAATCTCCGCAATGCTGCGGTCAAGGGCGGCAATCTGCCGCTCCTGCTCCAGCCGGCGCGCCTCCTCATATTGAGCCAAATTTTTTGACTTAGTGATTTGAACGGTAAAGTCAAGAGAAAATTCACTTTTTATAATATTAGAGATTATCTCGTTGGTTTTTGCCCCGTTCAAAAGATAAATCCCCCCATCGACAAAGGGGAGCTCAATGACAATCGTATCCTCCTGCAACTCAAATTTAGAATCATCGAAGAATCCCTTCGACACAGTGCCGATACGTTCGGTCTCCGTAAGTATCTCGGGCATATAATCAAGGGAGAAAAGCTCGGAAGGGTATTTCGGCAGAATCCGCACCAGACTAAGTCCATGCGCCAATGCGGTCTCCCCCTCAATAGCATATAAAACGCTTTTTCTGACAAGAGATGGCAGCCTTAGAATAACCTCGACAATGCGGTTTTCCCGATCAAAGCGTGTTTTTTCCACCTTGCTTTTTTCCAGTATTCTTGAATAGATATTTGATGGTTGATACTTTGTAAATATCTGCAAAAAGGTCTTTTGCGGTTTTCCCATTTATGCTGTTCCTTTCGTCAATATCCCCTCCATTATATCATTCGCAAGAGAACTTTTCCACAGAAATTCATCAAAATCAGCAAAATTACCGAAAACAGCAGCAAGACGGCCCCTCCAAAACTTTGAAGGGGCCATCCTTATTGTTATTTTTTTGCTTAACACAGCCACAAACTCGCTTTATCCGGAAATATTCATAACCGTTCCCAGAAAAACGGGCAATCCGGTTGCGTTGTCAACAATGGCATAGACAAAGGGGCGGTCAAGGCGCACAATTTTTGTCTCAACATAGGCTTCATCCACTATCTCCACCTTAGTCACAGCTCCGGCCTTCGTCCCCAGCTCGTCAACCGAGATAAAGGTTTTATGCAAAACCTTCCCGATAAAAATGTTTCCTCTTGAGGATTCCCCCAGCCGTGAAAAATCAGCAGTACTACCGTAAAAAGCATCGGGCATGCCAAGCTCCTTCAGCGCATCATTCATTTTAACGGAATAATCATAGCTGAATTTTGGCAGATAAGCGCTGACAAGGGTTGAGGTTGCGCCCTTAATTGTAGCGGCAAAGCTTTCTCCCGTCAGGGATGCGATATAATCGTCAATCGGGACATCCTCGTCAGGCAGGAGAGCCACAAAGCTGTAATGCCCGTCGGCATAGGGTTTGATAAAGCCGATAGCGCGCCCGTCCTCAAGGTATTTGTTTTCCTCAGAGAACATAAACTCAGCCGTCTGCTCCTCACCCGATATTGAAGTAAACTTTCCGCTGGCGATATTGGCTTTGTTATAAACAGTCTCCCAGCGGGCGTCAAAGACCACCGCGTTAATGAGATACATCACCGCATCCTCGGAAATACTGTCGAGAATTTTATCGATCATTCCGTCAGTTTTATCCTTAACCCAGTTGTTGATGTCATCAAGGGTTGCCTTGTCCTCAAAGGGAGCCTTATATGCCGCAGCATTGTAATAGTTGGCATTCCGCTGCAAAAAATCGGGTTTTGCGGTAAATCTGCCCTCATCATCACGGAACCAAATGGAATTGGCAACACCAAGCTTTGACTTTTCGGTGCTTTTTAGGCTGTTTATATAGGTATAAAGATACTCATTCAGCTCATCAATGGAAATACCGTCGCCAAGCACCGCTTCCATCTGTTCGAGGGTGTTCCCGTCAGCGCCGTTTGCCGTCATGGCAAGGGCGAGAAACACCGACAGGGGGGACACGAGGCTGTTTTCCTCGTCATCAATCGTCTTTTTGAAAAGATTGAAGTAAAAGTCAGACACCGCCGACAAGAACTTGTCATCCGACGTTTTCCCCTCCACCTCTTCCGCCTTTATCCCCTTCATAAGGTCGGTAGCACTGATATCAAGGGAAAGCATGGAGCAGGAGACGGCATTAAACACAACCGTCGCAAAGAGAATAAGACAACCAATACTCAGCATCACTTTTCGTTTCATTTTCTAATAACCACCTTTCTTCGTATAACACTATTCTATCAGGGCGTCGATCAGTCTAAACAGCCTATCAGCCTGTGCCGTTGTCAGGGTGTGATAAATATCATTAATTGCAATCACTCGATTTTTAAAACAAAGAACGGTCATCTCAACTCCGTCCCCATAGGTCAGGCGGAGGATATATCCGTCAAGCGGATAGTTTTCTTCCAGACCATCGCCGCTCTCATCAACCGATTCACCAAAGGAAAGAGTATCAAAAAAATCCCCTAGTTTCTTCACATCCTCATCCTTCTCTCCGACGGCATCCCTCTCCTTTATCAGATCGTTCGACGGGTACCGGCTAATCGCAACCGAGAGAATACCCGCCCCGTCAACAACCGCGCTTTCGGTATATGAATCGGTTGATATATCACTCTGATTTAGCAACCGGGGCAGCACTCCTATACCAAAGACAAATACCAAAGCGACCACTGGCAGCAGCGTCATCATTCTTTTTTTTCTCGCAGCTTTTTTTTTAATAAAATAACGATCTCTCTTTTCGTAAATGCTTCTCTTAAATTCCTCTCTGCTTTTCACAGCTCAAACCCCTCCTTTCCCAAGGTGGCTTTGAGTGCTTTTTTTGCGCGATATACCAAGTTTTCAATCTGCTTCTTGCTCTTTTTCATAACCCTTGCCGCACTCTCATAGGACAGCTCCTCAAAATAAACAAGATGAATCGCCGCACGATAATCGGGCTGAAGCTGCTCAATCGCCCTATCAAGGGCACGGTAATCCTCCCGACGCAAAAGCTGCACCTCCGGCAAAGAGGTCTCGTCAGACTCCCTTGTCTGCAGTTCATGCATATCCTCGGTCTGATATTTTCCCGCCCTCTTGATATAATTGACCGCCTTGTTTCGCCCTATCGTGTACAGATAGGTTTTCAGGGAATTTTTAAAATTATACCGTCTCGGATGTATCAACAGCTCAAGGAAGGTATCCTCGGCAAGATCCTCGGCTGTATCAAGATCATGCACATAACGGTTAATGAAAAATATCAATCCCTCCCGGTAAAGATCTAAAATTTCGTCAAAAGCGCTCTCGTCACCTTTAAGAAAACGGTGGTAGCTACTTGCACCGTTATCCATTACTGCCTCCTTGTGAGGGAAAATATAAAAAACCAAAGAACCATGGCTCCTTTCAGGCCTTGAAATATCTCCCTGCATTTATTATTCAATTCAACTCGCAAAAACACTCACTTTTATTAAGTTTTTTTATTTAGGCAGATTGTAAAATGAAGTTGCACTAACAAAAAGAATCCACAGCGATGAAACTTATGGTAGAATTGAGTTACGACACACCAATTCTGAAAGGATCATCACTATGGACAATCCAAATTGTAGCAC
>JAAYQM010000096.1 GCA_012519315.1 Clostridiales bacterium
ACAAGACTTTGCTTAAATTCTTCATCATATTTTCGATAAGTACTCATTTTTTTATCTCCTTTTTATTGTCTACTGAAATTATACTGCATTTCACTATCCGCTGTCTACTTTATTAGTATACATCCAGTCGCTTATATCATGGCTTTATCATACCAAATAAAACACCAATGCCAAGACCGATGAATGAATGGCTACATAATTGGGAGGGACCAACTCGTCCTGAATTTTGGCCAAATTGCGTTGAAGGTATGAGTGGTGACCAAAAATGGCTTGTTTATTGTCTCGAGTCGTTTTTGAATTTGTTAGAGGACGGAGTGATTTAATGTTCAAAGACAAAACCCTACTGATCACCGGCGGCACCGGATCCTTCGGTAACGCTATTCTTAACCGTTTTTTACATACCGATATCGGTGAGATTCGCATTTTTTCCCGCGATGAGAAGAAGCAGGATGATATGCGGCACGATTATCAAGCAAAAATGCCCGAAGTTGCCGATAAGATAAAGTTTTACATCGGCGATGTACGTGACCTGCAGTCTGTAAAAAACGCAATGCATGGTGTGGACTACATATTTCATGCAGCGGCGCTCAAGCAGGTGCCTTCCTGCGAGTTTTTTCCGATGGAGGCTGTAAAGACCAATGTCATTGGAACTTATAACGTGTTGACGGCAGCGATTGAATCAGGGGTAAAATCGGTGATATGCCTCTCCACGGATAAAGCCGCATACCCTGTCAATGCCATGGGGACAAGCAAGGCTATGATGGAAAAAGTCGTTGTGGCAAAGGCTCGTACCGTAAGTCCAGATAAAACAAAGATTTGCTGCACACGTTATGGTAATGTGCTTTGTTCCCGCGGTTCGGTTGTTCCGCTTTGGATTGAGCAGATAAAGTCCGGAAAACCGATTACAATAACCGAGTCTACCATGACCCGCTTTATCATGTCGCTTGACGAGGCAGTTGATCTTGTGTTGTTTGCCTTCGAGCACGGGACAAGTGGTGACATTCTGGTACAAAAGGCGCCTGCCTGTACAATTGGCACACTGGCGCAGGCAGTAAAAGAGCTGTTTAACGCTAAAGACGAGATTAAAGTTATCGGTATTCGGCATGGCGAGAAGATGTATGAAACGCTTCTTACCAACGAGGAATGTGCCGGAGCGATTGACCTTGGCGACTTCTATCGTGTTCCCTGCGATAAGCGAGATCTTAATTATGATAAGTATTTCAAAGAAGGGGATACAAGTCGTAATACTTTGACCGAATTCAACTCTAATAATACAGAGTTACTTGATGTTGAACAAGTTAAAGCAAAACTTCTCACTTTGCAGTACATCAGAGATGAAATAGACTCATGGGAGAATAAGTGATGAACATACTTATAACCGGCGCCAAGGGTTTTGTAGGAAAAAACCTGACCGAGGCCTTAAAAAACATAAAGGAAGGCAAGGATAAAACACATCCTGAGCTTAAAATCGGCGAACTTTATCTTTATGATATCGATTCTGATCCTGTCGAGCTCGACGAATACTGTGCAAAAGCCGATTTTGTATTCAACCTTGCCGGTGTGAATCGCCCGAAAGATCAAAGCGAGTTTATGGCAGGCAACTTCGGTTTTGCTTCTACCTTGCTAAGCACCCTGAAAAAGCACAAAAACGCTTGCCCGGTTATGCTTTCAAGCTCAATCCAGGCAAGCCTTGAAGGACGCTATGCAGGAAGCGAGTACGGGAAGAGCAAAAGAGCAGGTGAGGATTTGTTCTTCGATTATTCCGAGGAAACCGGCGCGAAGGTGCTGGTCTATCGCTTCGCCAATCTTTTCGGCAAATGGTGCAGACCAAATTACAATAGCGCCATAGCAACCTTCTGCTACAATATTGCAAATGGGCTGCCGATACAGGTAAACGATCCGTCGGTTCAGATGGATATCGTATATATCGATGACCTTATTGACGAAATGCTCCGCGCTCTCGATGGTAACGAAACAAAAAATGGCGCATATTGCACCGTTCCCGTTCATTATGAAACTACGCTTGGATTTATTGCCGACACTATAAAAGGTTTTCCGGAAATCCGCGCATCCCTTGGTGTGCCGGATTTCACCGACCCCCTTATCTTGAAGCTCTACAGCACTTGGCTGTCCTATCTGCCTGCGGACAAGCTCATTTATGACTTGAAAATGAATTGTGACGAACGTGGCAGTTTTACTGAGATTATCCGTACTGCCGATAGAGGTCAATTTAGCGTAAACATATCAAAGCCCGGTATCACAAAGGGCAATCACTGGCATCATTCAAAGAACGAGAAATTTGTCGTGGTCAAAGGTACGGGGCTCATCCGTCTCCGCAGAATCGGCAAGGAGGAGAACGGCAGCGATTATCCTGTAATCGAATTCAAGGTTAGCGGTGATAAAATTCAGGTTGTCGAGATGATTCCCGGTTATACCCACAGCATTATCAATCTCTCCGAGACCGAAGACCTTGTAACCTTCATGTGGGCAAATGAATGCTTTAACCCGGACAAGCCGGATACTTTCTTTGAAAAGGTGTGAATTATAGAAATGAAACTTGATTATTCAGATATACATTTTCAAAACAACGGCAAGTTAAAACTGCTGATTATAGTTGGAACCCGACCGGAAATTATCCGCCTTGCCGCCGTTATCAATAAGTGTAGGGAGTACTTTGACTGTATTCTCGCTCACACTGGGCAGAACTATGACTATAACCTAAACGGTGTTTTCTTTCATGACCTGAAACTCAAAGATCCCGAAGTTTATATGGATGCTGTCGGTGATGATCTCGGTGCGACGATCGGTAATATTATTAATTGCTCATATAAGCTGATGAGTCAGATTAAGCCTGACGCACTACTCATTCTTGGTGATACGAATAGTTGTCTTTCTGCAATATCGGCAAAGCGCCTTCATATCCCTATTTTCCATATGGAAGCAGGGAACCGATGCAAAGACGAATGTCTGCCTGAGGAAACCAACCGCCGTATTGTCGATATCATTTCAGACGTTAATCTGGCGTATTCGGAACACGCGAGAAGATATCTTGCCGAGTGCGGGCTGCCGAAGGAGCGGACCTATGTCACAGGATCACCGATGGCAGAGGTGCTACATGCTAATTTGAAGGAAATCGATGCATCAGATATTCTTGAAAAGCTAAAGCTTGAACCGAAAAAATATATCCTGCTTTCCGCCCACCGTGAGGAAAACATTGACACTGAGAAGAATTTTCTCTCACTTTTCAATGCAATCAATCGGTTGGCTGAAAAGTATGATATGCCGATTCTGTATTCCTGCCATCCGCGATCAAAGAAGCGGCTGGAGGCATCGGGATTCCGGCTTGATTCTCGTGTGATTCAGCACGAGCCCCTTGGTTTCCATGACTACAATAAACTCCAGATGAACGCATTCGCGGTAGTTTCCGATTCCGGAACGCTGCCGGAGGAATCTAGTTTCTTTACTTCCATCGGTCATCCTTTCCCGGCTGTATGCATTAGGACAAGCACCGAGAGGCCGGAAGCGCTGGACAAGGCCTGCTTTGTTCTTGCCGGAATCGATGAAAAGTCGTTATTGCAAGCCGTTACAACTGCGGTTGAAATGAATAAAAACGGTGATTACGGTATTCCGGTGCCGGACTATATTGAGGAGAATGTTTCAACAAAGGTTGTTAAAATTATTCAATCATATACAAGTGTGGTTGACAGAATGGTATGGAGAAAATACTGATAAATTGAACATATTATGTTAATGCAGATCTTCCCGTCTTACCATCTTTTACGCGTAAACACGGCAATTATATTGCAAGGATCCTCAAAGATAATGATTTTGATCCGATGTATTCCGGCGGGGATCAGTAGAAAATCAGAAAACATACATCTTAAAATGTCACAAAGGATTTGTGGAAATATATCATTTCAGCGCGAAAATTGATACAGAAGATGAATAGCTGTGATTGTGAAAAGGACATGTGTATGAATACTGCAAAACAAATAATTATATCGATGATTAGAAGTGTTATTGAAAACAAACAATGTGACATTTCATCGGATGACGCAGACTGGAAGCTTGTCTACATGATATGTCAAAGAGCCCAGATCACCCCGCTTATATACGAGGCTATTGAAAAATCTCAATACGACGTGCCGGAGCAAATACGCAATGTATTTCAGCAGTCGGCTATGTATCAGGTTGTGTTAGACCAGCAGCAGCAATATTTTATTGCGCTTTTAATCGAAGAATTTAATAAAGCGGGGATTGATTTTGTGTTATTAAAGGGTGCATCTTTAAAGCAGATTTATCCCTCTACCCTTTTCCGCACAATGAGCGATATCGATATTTTGATTAAAGACGAACAATATCCCCTGATTCAGGAAAAAATGCTGTCACTCTCTTTTGAGGAAAAGTTGGAATCGGACCATGAGTATATATGGTTCTACCCCCCTAACATACATATAGAGCTGCATAAAAAGCTCATTCCCTCCTATAATAAGGACTTTTTTGAGTACTATGGGAGTGGATGGCGTTTGATGAACAATTACAAGCAGCATCAATATAAGCTGTCACCTGAAAATGAACTGAT
Source organism: Clostridiales bacterium (assembly GCA_012519315.1). Lineage (GTDB taxonomy): Bacteria > Bacillota > Clostridia > Oscillospirales > CAG-272 > JAAYQM01. The sequence continues at coordinate 4,583 of JAAYQM010000096.1, forward strand.
TTATCTCTTGTCTCATTTTGCAAAGCATTATCGGGATGGCGGCATCGGCATTCGACATATAATCGACATATGGGTCTTTAGAAAACACTATCCCGATTTAGATGAAAAATACATTCTTCAAGAGCTAAAAACTTTGCATTTAGATAAGTTTTACCTCAATGTTTTAGACACAGTTGACGTGTGGTTTAACGGACAGAAGCATACTTTAGCGACCGAAATGATTACAAAGACTATCTTTGGTAGCGGTTCTTACGGCACCGCAGAACGTGCCGAGCGTTCTAATGCTCTACGCCTTTCCAAAAAGCATAAAAGCGCATTTTGGGCTAAGATATGCTATCTACTGTCTTTAGTATTCCCGCCGAAATCAATGATGTATAACAAATATCCCATTCTTGAAAAACGACCATATTTGTTGCCTGTTTTTTGGGTTAGACGCTGGGGTGAAGCTTTGATCTTCAAAAAAAATGAAATAAAGCGTCAAAGCAAACGAGCAAAGAATATTTCTCAGGAAACTGTTGATTTGTATCAGGAAGAGCTAAACGCCGTCGGGTTAGACTATTTTTTTTAAAGACTCCCGGCGAAGTCAGTATCAACAAACCTTTTAATTGCCAAGTAGTTTTAAGTTGCTTTTCATTAAAATCTAGTTATTATCCGCTTTTTTTGACATTGGATCAATGCGATCGGAATTAACTGGCAGTCCAACAAATGACGATTTAAGGTTGTACCGACCCTCCGTTTTACCGGAGGATTCAGACCGCTGACAAGGTAGAGTCAGCGGTCTGTTTTTTACAGAAAAAGGAGAGAATATGTGCTAAATATGGTATAATGATCTTAAGATGAAGTAACGCAATTCGCCGCTGGCGAATTTAGAAATTTGCCGCACTAAGTAACGCAAATTGGTGTGTTGCTGCAAATTTATGGTATAATAGAAGCAAAGAGATAGTAGAAACAACGACAATCATTTTGATGACGACGCCCTCGCCAAAGTCAGCAAAATTGAAAATACGGCAAACTCAAGTTTACTTATTCTCCCGAACGGCCGGAGCGCATTATCTTGAGTATCTCACTGCTGACCGAAATATTTACCGGGAGTATAAATGTAAGAATGTTCGATGTAAAGCGTGTTAGTCCTTATAGTCTCATATACAAGAAAAATATGGATACTTTGAGGGGCAAACATATTCTCGATTTTCATAATATATACAGATCCTCAGTGTATGTCATATTTAATGTTAATCTAAGGAGAAGCTATGAAAAAAGTTTTGCTTGTTTTCGGTACAAGACCCGAAGCAATTAAAATGTGCCCCTTAGTAAAGGAACTTAGGACAAGAAAAGGGATTAAGACTATGGTTTGTGTTACCGGTCAGCATCGGCAAATGCTGGACCAGGTGCTTAACACCTTCAATGTAGTGCCCGATTATGATTTGTCAATTATGAAGGAAAAGCAGACGCTTTTCGATATTACTACCAATATTTTGAACAGTATTAGAAGGGTCCTTGAGCATGAACAGCCTGATGTAGTTCTTGTTCACGGTGATACATCAACAACCTTTGCAACTGCTCTAGCCTGCTTTTACTTGCAAATTCCTGTTGGACACGTTGAGGCGGGACTGCGCACATATAATGTTTATTCGCCATACCCTGAAGAGTTTAATCGGCAGGCGGTAGGAAATGTTGCGAAGTACCATTTTGCACCTACAGTCCTGGCAATGCAAAACCTTATACGTGAGGGAAAGAATCCCGAGACTGTTTTTGTCACTGGAAATACTGCGATAGATGCTCTGAAAACCACTGTGAAAAAGGATTATACCCATCCAGAGCTTGAATGGGCAAAGGACAGTCGGCTTATTATGATAACGGCGCATCGCCGCGAAAATCTCGGTGAAGAGATGCATAGAATGTTTCGGGCAATTCGCAGAGTTTTAGATGAGAATCCCGATGTAAAAGCAATCTATCCGATTCATATGAACCCTGCCGTTCGTCAGGCTGCAGAAGCCGAGCTTGGCAACTGCGACAGAGTTCGCATTATTGAACCTCTTGATGTTCTTGATTTTCATAATTTTATGTCTCGTTGCTATATGATACTGACAGACTCCGGTGGTATACAAGAGGAGGCGCCCAGCCTCGGCAAGCCGGTATTAGTCATGCGTGACACGACCGAGCGTCCTGAAGGTATTAAGGCAGGCACATTAAAGCTTGTTGGAACGGAGGAAGAGATTATTTATAACAGCTTTAAAGAGTTGCTTAACAATGAAGATGCATATAGAAAAATGGCTCAGGCAAATAATCCGTATGGTGACGGATTTGCTTGTAAAAGGATTGCCGATATTTTGGAGGTTGGACATATTACCTTCTAATATTGGCATTTGCCGAAGAGATTACTTTTAACAAAAAAGCCGACATTGAAGCTAATTCTAGCTTTAATGTCGGCTAGCGGACAAATTAATACTGCACAAACTCCATGTGTCCTGCTCCCGATTATTGTACCAGGAGCAATGTGATATTCTGTCTCAGGCGGGAATGACCGTCTGAGGAGCTCTTCCTCTAAGACTGGAATCATGGGCCTCCCGGCTCAATATATGCCGTGATAACGCCAATTTCACGAAGCCACTCACGCAGTTTATTTGAAGTGAATTCTGCACCGTTATCGCTCCTTATGTATTCAGGACAACCTCTTGAAATCATGATCTGTGACAGTGCGTCAATAACATCAATACTTTTCTAATGTTTTTTTGGGAAGGAAAACAAGCACTCGTGTGTTGCTTCGTCAATAATGTTCAGCCATCGTAGTTTTTGTCCGGTTACTGTTTTGTCTTCTAAAAAGTCATAGCTCCATACATGGTTCTTGTGATCGGCAC
>JAAYQM010000097.1 GCA_012519315.1 Clostridiales bacterium
GAGTTTTAATATGAGTTAGACATGTTTTTTTACTTTTTTCTGTCTACTATATTGACATCTGTCCAAAACGATACCTTTCGCGTTTTTGTTGGCAGCATAATCGCTGTCACGATAATTTTTCAATATTCTTTTCTCCGAATTTTTGATTTTTAATATAAGTTGAAATCAAAAATCGGAGGTCAAGGGTATTTGGCAATTTGGCACTGCCATCGGTCATAAAACATAAAAAGTCCTTTCTGCTTTTAACGCAAAAAGGACAATAAAAAAAGCCGGCTATGTAATAGTTAAACGCAAAAAACCGATTATTTCTGAAAATTCAAAAATAATCGGCTCTTTACGGATATATTCTATTCGGTGTCTGTGTGGTAGTCCTCCCATGCATCGGTGATATCCTCATCTTTTGCATTGACTACAAGTGTGATAAGCGTTTCAAGCTCATCATGGTAAAGTCTTGCATTCTTGCCCTCCTGAATGCTGATCAGTGCTTTTAAGAGTTTTTCCTTATAACACCATTTACAAAGGTGGTATGGGAGTATACGATGCGGCGAACAAGGAAATGCTTGCACAGTACTTAAAAAACAATAACCCGGACGGAGAAATTATATTTTTAACCGCTGATCCTGAAACCAAAATGAAAGGAATCGGAAGAAAGCTTCTGAGTGAGCTTGAGCGCAGGGAAAGCGGTAAAAAACTTTATCTATATACAGACAGCGTCTGTACCTATAAGTTTTACGAGGGCAGAGAATTTGAACGGGTCTGTAAAAAGGATGCTGTGCTGGATATAGGAAACAAGGAAGTTCCGCTGCAATGCCTGCTTTATAGTAAGGTGTTAGAGGGATAGATTAAATTTCAAGAACGAACACAGCTACTGATATAGAAATCTTATATATGAACAAGGCACTCTACGAAAACATAGAGTGCCTTGCCTTATTTCATTTAATCTTAGTTAGTTTTTCATGTCATTTGCAATATACTTTAAAAATGCTACTGCCATTTCTTATTAATATTTTATAAATTTAGTCCCCGGCACATTGCAAATGCTGCATTTTTCGGGAACAAATTTTTCAATATTGCCGCAGACGGGGCAGAGGTAATAAAACACTTCCTCGGTTTCATCCAGATTCTCTAAGGCGTCCTGATAAAGCCCGGCGTGTACTTCTTCCGCTTTCATGGCAAAGGTAAAGGACATCAGCGCCGCTTTGTTCCCCTCCGCCTCGGCTTCCTTTACGAAATCCGGGTACATTTCCTTATATTCATAAGTTTCGCCCGCCACTCCGTCTTTCAGATTATCGGCGGTGGAGCCGATTTTACCGGCAACCTCAAAATGCTTTAACGCATGAAGGGTTTCTGCGTCTGCGGCGGCACGAAACAGTTTTGCTGCATTCAGTTTTCCATCCTTTTCGGCTTTTTTGGCATAGGCTGTATACTTTCTATTGGCTTCGGCTTCTCCGGCAAATGCCGCCATCAGATTTTTAAGTGTTTTGTTTTCATCCATTACATTGTCCTCCGTATTTTTATTTAATAATTTCAACAACTTTTCTACAGCTTCCTTCGGAAAGCCTTCCGATTGTTTTTGATCCAGCAGTGACTTTAAGAACTTCTTGGCATTCTCACTTTGGGGCAGCATATAGCCCGCTTCACGTACGATGTCTTCTGCCATGATATGGTTGGACTTTTCAATGGCGGCGGCCAGCTTTCCGGGCAGTCCCGCTGCAATCTTCTCTTGTTGTGATTTACTGCTCATCAACGCTTTCAGTATATCGATAACAGGCTGGGTTTTCTCTTGCTGTTTCGGATACTGTTTTGGCACCATAGAAATAGCGCCCGACGGGCAGGCATCCGCACAGTCGCCGCAGCCAATGCACTTATCAACATCAATGATACTATTTTCCGTATCAGTCGCCCCGGTGGAGCAGACATAAAGGCACAAACAGTCCTTTGTGCACAAGCGTATATTTCGTACTGCATATTTTTCAGCCATTATTATTGCCTCCCCTCAATTTTATCAAACTTCCAATTGGGCACCTTGCACACCGGGCAAACCTCCGGCAGCTTATCGCCTATGTAAACAAATCCGCAGATAGTGCAAACAAATACGCCGGTGTTTTGCAGCATGGATTCTCCCTCTTTTTGATAGCGGGTCAAGAGAGATTTTAACATACGTGTCACCTTCTCGCTCCAGACAAGAGCACGAAGTGCGCCCCGATCTTTTGCATCCGATGATACAGCGTTGGCATTTGGAAAACCCTCTGCAAGGTCCTTTTCAATGAGCACAAGCAGTTGACTGAAACCCGGATTTTCAGCCGGTGCAGATGCTGATTTAAAATAACCGGCCAGCTCATTGAATAAATCGGCTTCTTCTGGCTTGTATTGCTTTTCACATCCCCGTGCAAGATTTGCGCAAAGGGCACTTACCTCTAAAGCAGACATTTCCCTCATATCGGATGAGGATTCGGTGACAGGTATCGCCGTCTTTTTAGAAGTCGGTGCAGCTTCCCCTTGTTTTTCAAATTCTGATTTTGAAGCACCGCAAAGGGGACAAACCCAATCTTCCGGAAGATTATCCCACCTAGTTCCCGGCGCAATGCCGGCCTCAGAGATGCCCACTGCTTCGTCGTAAACAAAACCGCAAACAGAGCATACATACTTTGACATTTTGCTGCCTCCTTACTTTTTTATATTATGCAAGGCATGTTTGCCTTGTAAATATATCGTTTAATTGTGTAACAAATGGCCATGTAGCATTTATTCCCCACATTCATCGTGATGCTGATGTTCATGGCAAACGGAACCTGTTGTCTTAAGCTCACCCTTCAGATAATTTTCTACAGCAGTTTTCGCGTCGCCGGAAGCACCGACTATCACTTCAACATTCCTTTCGTTGAAAATCTCAACCGCGCCCCCACCCATACCGCCGCTGATAATAACATTTACACCACGATCGGCAAGAAAGTTAGGTAAGAATCCGGGTTTGTGTCCGGGGTTAGCAACGGTTTCACTCTTGATGATTTGATTGTTTTCAGTATCAAAAATCATGAAACTTTCGCAATGTCCAAAGTGCTCAGTCACCATTTTGTTTTCGCTCGCTACTGCAATTTTTAACATTTTAATTTACCTCCAATTTCTTATTTTGAATGTGCTCATCTAATAACATAGCTGCATATTCAACCAGCTGGGCACAGGGCCTTTTTATATAATACCCTTCGTTTCTTTCTTCCGGTATGTTACTTTCCCTGTCATCAGATAATCCTAATAGCTCTCTACAAATGAATGATTTATTTTCATCCTTAAATTTCATTGCCATTGACTGAATCAGCTTATAATGTTCAGTTTTAGCAGTTGTATCTAATGGGTCAGAATACCCATCTAACATTCCTAAAACTATTAACATTCCACTAACTGCTCCACATACCTCGCACAATCTTCCCATTCCGCCACCAAATGATGAAGATATTTTCAATGCTGTTTCCGAGTCTAGGCCTATATCGTCGCAAAATGCTAATACCACCGATTGAGAACAATTGTATCCTTTCTCAAATAAGTCTTTTGCTAATGTTGAATGTTCACTCATTTATTATCTTCCTCTAGCATTTTCTCCAGTAATTTAGATGTGCTATCAAGCCAATTGCCATCGAAAAGCTCTATCATAACCTTGTCACA
>JAAYQM010000098.1 GCA_012519315.1 Clostridiales bacterium
CCTGATTGACGGCCGCCGATGTGCGATTTCTCCGTTCGGGCTTCGCCCTCTCTCCGTAATCGCACATCGTTCTACCGTAATTCGTTGCTGAAATTAAAACTAGTGCAACTTGCTATTGCAATTTGCGCTTAATATTATATAAGTCTTTTTCAAATCTATTCCACATAACAGATCATCATCTCCTTATACTTTTCTTTTTTTAGTATAAGCCATTCCCTTTAATAAGTAAATGCCAAAACCGAATACATTTGTCGATTTCGACCAAGATTCTTCTTGAATTTAAGAGTGAGATACTATATAATATATATAAAAGAAACATCTGTTGGAGGGAAAATGAGTAAAACCATCATTCAAACAGAGCTCAGTGTAAAAGATATTTATCGTGTAGTTGCACAAAATATCCCACAAAAATTTATCGGTAGAAATGTAAAAGGGCGACCCTTCTTCGGCTTTATATATATTTTGGACGGTAAAACTGAGTACACTTTTGATGAATGTAGCTTTACGGTCAAGCCCGGTGATATTCTATTTCTCCCCAAAGACAGCATATACTCCATGAATATTTTGACACCTTTTTATAAAGTCGTTTTTGTCGATTTCGATTTCAATATTCCCGATAACGAATCCCTGTCAACAACCGGGTGTATTTTTAAAAGCAATATCGGAACAGAAACGGCATTTCAAAAACTGCTTAAAAGGTGGCTATTTAAATCTCATGCGTGGAAAACCTCTTGCATGGCAATGTTATATGAAATCTATGCATCTATCATCCTTGATAACAGTCATGACTACGTTCCCCTTAGCAAGCAGAAAAAATTAGAACCCGCACTAAAAATCATTGTCCAATATCATACCACGCAGAATATAACCATTGCCCAACTGGCAGAGGTCTGTGGAATGAGCGAGACACATTTCAGACGTCTTTTTAAGGAGGTCTATCATATCTCCCCCGCCCAGTATATAACCAAATTGCGAATAAACTATGCCAAAGATCTGATGAAATATGAAAATGCCTCCATACAGCAAGTATCAGAGGCGCTAGGATTTTCAAGTGTATATCATTTTTCCAAGGTTTTTAAACGTGAAACCGATTTCTCTCCCTCTGAATACAAAAAAACTTTAGCATCAAAACTTTAATACATAAAAAAAGAACCTTTGAAACCAAGGCACATTGATTTCAAAGGTTCTTTTTGTATATCTGTGTTACACACGCTGCAGCCATACGGCATCGCCTTGAGCCATTCCGCTACAGATAGCACATACGCCGTTCATGCCTTTTCGTCTCTTTAATTCATAAATAATTGTCATGATTAAGCGCGCTCCCGTTACACCGATAGGATGTCCCACCGCGATGGCAGATCCGTTTACATTGACCTTTTCATCCATAGTTACGCTGTCAAGACCGATCACTTTGCCACTAACCAAAGGAACCGCCGCAAAGGCCTCGTTGATTTCTATCAAATCAATATCTTTAATCGATAAATCATACTTTTTCACCAACTTTTGTATCGCCAAGCCCGGAACAGTTGCGATGTATTTTGAAGGCTGGGATATCTGGGCATAGCCGGCAATACGCGCCAAAATCGGAAGTTCAAGTGTCTCTGCCTTTTCACGGGACGCCAGTATAACAACAGCTGCGCCGTCACTGATACCGGGAGCGTTACCGGCGGTAATAGTTCCCGTTGGACCATCAATCGGCTTCAGCTTGCCTAGTCCCTCCAGAGTGCTGTCATATCTGGGGCTTTCGTCTTTGTCAACCCTGATTATTTCTTTGTTGAATTTCACCGATACCGGGAATCGTTCCTGAGCAAAAAATCCGTCGCTTTCCGCCTTGTGCCATCGCTGTTGACTTCGCTGTGCCCACTGATCCTGCTCTTCACGCGATACGCCGTATTCAACAGCTACCGCACCTCCCAATGTTGCCATATGCACATTGTTTTCAGGACACCACAGACCGTCCTTAATCATAGCATCAACAAATATCTGATTACCCATTTTACTTCCCCATCGCGCACTTGGCGACAAATACGGAATATTGCTCATGCTTTCCATACCGCCCGCAACAATGATATCAGCGTCTCCTGCCTTGATTATTTGAGTGCCCAATGTTATGGCTTTCATTCCTGATCCGCATACCTTGTTTATCGTGATTCCCGGAACCTCATAGTGAATGCCCCCTTTAATTGCCGCTTGTCGTGCGGGTATTTGGCCGGCGCCTGCTGTAACGACCATCCCCATGATAACCTCATCTACCTGTTGACCACTGATACCTGATCGTTCCAGAGCGGCTTTAATAGCAAGGCCCCCAAGTTCAGCAGCGGTAAGACCGGATAATTTCCCGCCGAACTTGCCAAACGGCGTCCTCGCCATTGAAACGATAACTACTTCTCTCATATATCGGACAGTTCCTTTCTCTGTTTTAAAAGATACGTGATGCTTGAAAATTTATACAAAATAGGGTATATTAATATAGATAGATATTATGTGAAAATGAAAGACAGGTAATATAAATGATAAATAAAGAAAAAAGAATTACAAAACGTGATATATTAGCTCAGCAAACAAGAGAAAAACTTTACGCCGCCTCTATCGAGCTTGTCGCAAAATACGGTTATGACACTGTAACTATCGATGATATTGCGCAATATGTCGGCTGTTCAAAAGGAGCTTTCTATACCCATTTTCAATCCAAAGATGCTGTCTTTGTAGAGATGTTTCAACATATTGATAAAAAATATTTTGAGGCCTTTCAAAATGCTTCCGAACACATGACCGCCTCTGATCGGCTGTCACTTTTGATGGATACGATGGTTAATTATTGCGAAAATACATGTGGATTGGATGTTATGCGCATTGTGTATATCAACCAGATCAGTAAAACACCCCATATCAATCATCTGACTGAAAATACAAGATTGTTTTATAAAATTATCCGGGATACTGTTGAGATTGGCATTCAAAGAAAAGAGTTTAACAGCAATTTGGATACGGAAGAAATGGTCGAATATATCGCCAGCTTTGCAAGGAGTGCCATCTTTGATTGGTGTTTATACGGTGGCAGTATTTCTCTTGCCGATTTATCAAAAAAAAGACTTCACTTTCTTCTTCGCGCTTTATCAATGAATTGATTTTATACATTCATGACAGAGATATCATCAGCGATGATCAATTCCGCTTCGGTCTTGCTGATAACCTCATCAATTGTTGTATCTGCTGAAATTTCCTTAAGCAGCAGACCCTCCGGCGTAACCTCTATGTAGGCGAGCTCGGTTACGATGATATCCACAACACGGGCACCGGTTAAAGGAAAGGTGCATTTTTTCAGAATTTTGGGGCTTCCGTCACGGGTACAATGCTCCGAAGCAACAATAACTTTTTTCGCCCCGACGACAAGATCCATAGCACCTCCCATTCCCGCCATTTTTCCGCCGGGAACCATCCAGTTTGCTAAATTACCTTCTTCATCTACCTGCATAGCACCCAAAACAGTAAAATCCACATGCCCTCCTCGGATAAGTCCGAAAGAAGTGGCGCTGCCAAAGAAACTCCCCCCGGGTTTAATAGTGCAAAAACGGTTACCCGCATCCACATACAAGTAATCTTCCTCTCCTTTCAGAGCAGGGGGACCGACACCCACGATTCCGTTTTCGGCATGGGCCCATATTTCAACTTCTTTAGGAATAAACGAGGGGATCAGTGTCGGAAGTCCCACACCCAAATTGACAAGAGATCCGTCTCTAAACATTTGCGCGACGCGCTTAGCAATCTTCTCTTTTTTCGACAGTGTTTTTACCACGGTTAACTGTTCTGAAACATTCATCGAATTACACCTCCTGCTGAACAAGATAATCAACAACGGGACCCTGTACCATAATAGTATCCGGGGCAAGTTCGCCTTTTTTCTTTATTGGTTTTTTTACTGAAGCAATGACAATATTACCTGCGTAACACATAATATCGTTAAAGTTTCTTTGAGTTCCGCGAAATAGTAAATTACCGAAATTGTCAGCCTTATAAGCCTCGATCAATGTAACATCTGCTTTAAGTGGCGGATGGTAGAGCCAATCTTCGCCGTTTAAGTGCACTCTTTTGCCATATCCTGCTTCCTCGATGATGGTGTTTATTCCGGATTTAGTCAATACTCCGCCAAGACCGAATCCGCCCGCACGAATTCTTTCAATCAAGGTTCCTTGTGGATTTAATTCTAATTCAATTTTACCGCTTTTCACCATGTCGGGCAGCTCGTTGAGATATCCGCACCAAGATAGAATAACCTTTTTTACGTTACCTGAATAAATAAGGCGTCCCAGAGGGGAATCAGGATTCCCGCCGTCGTTATTAATGATGGTGAGGTCCTTTTTATTTTGTCTTATAATCTCTTCCGCCAAATCATGTGGCGTACCCACTGTATAAAATCCACCGATCATAAGAGTATCGCCGTCTTTTATAATTGAAACCGCTTCTTCAACCGTGGTTAGCTTGTTCACTTAATACGATAACCCCTTTCATCTATAGTTAAAAGATTTAATCCGTTCTTATAATATCACAATCAGATACCAAAGTCAACGACTTTGGTATCTGATTGTGCCGGAAAACCCGCCGGTCGGCGGGTCGTCAGTAGGCTGAGGCGAGTCCAAATAAAATCGCTTGTTGAAATGCTTTGCAGATCATGATATAATTTTATAAAAGCAACTGGCTGTTGATGACAATTCCGACAGACAGGCTAAACTCGGAATTATTGACAGCCGAAACAGATAATTAAGCGTATATTCATACCTATGAGCGGTCTCTGTTATTATTCAAAAAAATGATTAAGGGAGTCCCGTTATGACTGAAAATTTTCTCAACACAAAAGGAAAGGCCTTTGTTATTTTCCTCTCTTCAATTGTATCTCTGATAATTTTAGCCGCTGCAACTAAGGCTGCCATTCTTTTGCGCCCAAACTTGAATGGGGTAATAATAGGATCTGCTTTGATGGTTGTGGCAATCCCATTACATATTTTAGGCAAAAAGCTTTCGTTTTTCTATCTTCTCAGTTTTGCTGCCAATTTTATAGGCTGCGGTTTTTCTATTTCGGCTTATTATCTGTCAAAGGATATCCCCTTGAATATTCCTGAATCAGCTGTCGCTGCGATCCCTGCCGCGGCGGTGCTGTTTTTGGTCTATCTTATATTAAAGTTGTTTCCCAACGGTAAGATCATCATAGTTCCCGTGGCAACTGTCATAAATTTAGGTTTGTTAATTTATGCAATCATTTTCTGGATCCGAACCGGCGATATCTTCTACAGTTTTGGTTTTTTCTGCTTAGTTGTTTCCTTATTTTTTATCTTCGTTTTCGGCATTTCCATCAACCATGATGAACGCCCTGTCCTTAGGGATATTTCATTCGGAAGCTTTGGCATATTCCTCATCGTTACCATTGTGGTTCTTTTCATCTTATCGGAAGGCGAAATTTTAGAAATGTTAGGCTTGGATTTTGATGTTAGCGGACAAAATAGCAAGAAAAAAGGCAAGATATGATTCACTATACGTAAAAGTATAAAAGCTATCGTTAATTTGCGGCGGTATTTTATATCCTTAAGCCACTTAAAATACTCATATAAAATATTTTAGGTCACAGCAGAGTTGATGCTTTGCTATGACCTTTTCTTTTTCTCAAACCCAGAAAAAACGAATACAGCACAGATATTAAAACCCGCCGACCGAATATTTTATCTTGCGCATCTCTGTTGAAGATAGTATAATTAGGTAAAGCCTGGAACCTTAAAAATTGTTGGAGAAATAATGAAAAAACAACTTACATTCTTTGAGAGTGTTTGCATTGTCGCCGGAAACGGAATCGGAGGCGGGGTCATGGCTATTCCCTTATTATTCAACAGAGCGGGGCTTCTGCCTGCAATAATCCTCCTGACCGCCACATATATAATTAGTGTTTTTCTACATATTATGGTAGCCGATATGCTACTGAAAACAAAAAACGGCTGCCAGATTCTTTCGGTATTTAACGAATTTCTCTTCATAGGCAGATTGGGAAAGATATTATCTGCCAGCTTTTTCGGCTTGCTAACACTGATTTTGTTCGCCAATTTGTCCGCCTATATTACCGGAGGAGCCGAAATTATTGTCTCTCTCTTGGGGATTCCGCTTCTTATCTCTAAAATTCTGTATTATATCTTTTCTGCCGGGCTGGTTTTCTTTGGTTTGAAAGCAGTTGGATTCGGTGAGAAGATAACCGTGATTGGAATTTTGGTTGTTACCGCCGGACTGACCCTGTTATCCTTTGGAAATATTAAAAATTCTATCGTAATCTACCAATCGAGCATTCCTTCATATTTAACCTTGTACGCCATGGCGATGTTTTCGTTATCCGCTCTGTTTTCTGTGCCTCAGGTTGTGGTGGGCACATCAGAAAACAAGGCAAAAATCGGTCCATCCATCGCTTGCGGGCTGTTTATTAATTTTATTGTAACAATACTGATCTCTGTCAGCTCCATTCTGTCATCTGCAGAAGTAACCGAAATTGCTATAATCGGATGGACAGACTCCCTCGGTCTGCCGGTCAAAATATTTGCCTCCCTGTTTATTTTGTTTGCCATGATTACATCCTACTGGGCAATATCCCTTACATTAGCGGATATTGTAAAGGAGCAGCTTAAGCTCAACAAAAATATCTGCTGGCTTATTGCAACCCTTCCAAGCTTTTCTCTAACATTTATCACAGGTGTAGGCTTTGCGGACCTTGTAAAAATTGCAGGCGGTGCGGTAGCCGTTATAATAGCGCTGCTACTTCTGCCCGCATACAACAATTCCCTAAAGGACGGAAAACCGCCGTATATTTTGAGGAAACTGGGACAAAACAAGCTGCTGATCATAACCGTTGCTGTATTCTATATTTTAATGGCAGTCGGTTCTTTTATATAGGAGGGTTTCATGAAAATAGCCTTGCTCGCTCCCGCCGGTGCGATGCATCGGTATAACGGCAGCTTCGGCAAAACTCTGCACTACGCGCCCTTAACACTTACGACCTTAGCAGCGCTTATTCCCGAAGAGCTTGAAGCCGAGGTAAAGATTTATGACGAAACTGTTGAATCGATTCCTCTGGACCTTGATGCAGATGTAATCTGCATCACTTGTATCACAGGGACGGCTCCTCGCTGTTATGCCTATGCCGACCATTACAGGGCAAGGGGAATCACAGTGGTATTGGGGGGCGTTCATCCGACTCTTATGCCCGAAGAGGCAATGGAGCACGCCGATATCGTAGTAACTGGCTTTGCCGAACAGACCTTTCCCCAAATGCTTCTGGATATCAAAAATGGAAATTATCAAAAAATCTACCGACAAAACTGTGATTACACCATTGAAAACCGCCCAATCCCTAGAAGGGACTTGTTAAATAAAAAGGGGTATATCACAAAAAACACCGTCGAAGCAATTCGCGGATGCAGTCTCCCCTGCACCTTTTGCGCCTATCCGGCGGCTTTCGGCAAAAAGGTGTTTAAAAGACCGATTAAAGAAATTATTGCGGAAATCGAGCAATTAAACAGCAAAATTGTATTGTTTCCGGATGTAAATTTAATCGCCGACCGAGAGTATGCCATTAAGCTTTTTACCGCCATGAGGCCTTTAAAAAAGATCTGGATGGGACTTGCAACCTCCAATGTGGGTATGGATGACAAGCTAATTAAAACCTTTGCAGACAGCGGATGCAAGGGTTTGCTTATAGGGTTCGAATCGGTTTATCACGGCTCGCAATCCTATGTCAACAAGGGGATCAATCACGTAGAAAATTATGCCGAGTTAATGAATCGCCTGCACCATCACGGTATCCTGGTTCAGGGCTGCTTTGCCTTCGGCAGCGATGACGAAGATTCCAGCGTCTTTGAAAAAACCGTTGAAATGGTTATAAAAACAAAAATTGACCTCCCAAGATATTCGATATTAACCCCCTTTCCGAAAACAGAATTATACAGACAGCTAAAGGCGCAAAACAGAATTATCGAAGAAAACTGGGCGATGTATGATGTTGAGCATGTAGTTTTCACCCCGGCTAAGATGACAAAAGAGGAGCTGGAGGCGGGAACAGAATGGGCGTGGAGGGAAACCTATAAAATGATAAACATTGCAAAACGCCTCGCCCCCTTTAACAACAGCCCATGGCTATCACTGCCCCTCAACATGGGATACAAAGGATATACCGACAGATTCCACAAATTCACAAGGGAGGTTATGTGCGACAACAGCGACATAACGGGCAAGGGTAAACTATTATGAAGATAACACTCATTCAGCCATCAATCGGAAAGAAGAAGGGCGAAAAATATATCGGCACCTGGAAAATGGAGCCCCTTACATACGCCGTCATAAAATCATTGATACCGGAGCATATTGAAACCGAGTTTTTTGACGACCGTGTCGAATTGATTGACTATGACACCCGTACCGATTTAGTACTCATCAGCGTAGAAACCTATACGGCAAAGCGAAGCTATGAGATTGCCGCCCGTTTCAGAGCCCGCGGCATTAAAGTTGTCATGGGAGGATATCATGTCACTCTCATTCCGAATGAAGCCGAACAATTTTGTGATACTGTTGTGATCGGCAATGCCGAAGGAGTTTTAAACCGAATTCTCGCCGACCTTGAGATGGGGAATTTAAAGCCACGTTACGAAGGAAGGGCGCAATACGCGCCGATTCTACCCGACCGAACAATCTACAGCGGCAAAAAGTATCTGCCTGTCTCCCTTACCGAAACAGGAAGAGGCTGCTGCCACAATTGCGAATTTTGTGCAATAACAAGCTATTACAGGTGCAATTATCATCCCCGCCCGATCGATGATATCTGCCGGGATATCGAAGACTCAAAGCATAAGCTTCATTTTTTGGTGGATGATAATTTGGTGGCAAATAAGAATCATTTTGCTTCTTTGCTGGAGAGGATAACGCCTTATAAAATCAAATGGGGCGGTCAGGGAACGCTGTCCATGGCAAAGGATGAAAAGCTCCTTAAAACGATGAAAAAAAGCGGGTGCGAGCTGATTCTTATCGGCTTTGAAAGCTTGAACGATGATAATCTTTCGGCAATGAACAAAAACGTCAACATCGCCGTTAAAGAACGGGATGAATATGTAAAAAGGATTCATGACGCAGGCATCGGCATCTATGCAACCTTTGTTTTCGGATACGATTATGACAACGAAAAAACCTTTGAACAAACCTTAGAATTTGCCAAAAAGCATAAGTTTTATACCGCAGCGTTTAATCATCTGCTGCCCTTCCCCGGGACAGAGCTCTACCGACGCTTTGAGAAAGAAAAGCGTATTATCTATGACCGGTGGTGGCTTGCTGATGAATATAAGTACGGTGACGTTGCTTTCAAGCCAAGAACTATGTCGCCGGAAAAGCTCAGCGAGCTTGCATTCCTTGCCAGAAAGGAGTTTGCCTCCTTTCATACAGTAATAAACCGCGGATTTGCTTCCATGAAACGATCAAGCCCGCTACTGTGGTCTATGTTCTGGGCGATGAACCTGAAGCTGGGGGAGGAAGTCAGCGAAAAAATGAATGTGCCCCTTGGGAGGAATCTCGATGAGCTTCCAAAATGAGCGATATATCCTAAGATTAGCGACTCCCGACGATGCGGCAGGAATAAAAAAGGTGTTCGAGAGCGGGGAATTTCCAGGGGGAATCTCGGTTCAATTTTTGCGAGGGGAGGATCCTCTGCTTTCTCTGCAAAGGGACGGGGATAGAGCGGTTATTCCCATTGCAGTGGATAGGGGAACAGACGAAATCATAGGTGTTGGCGCCTGTATTATACAAAGAGCATATCTTAACGGTGATGTGAAGAAGGTCGGATATTTGACCGGGCTTAAACTCCTTCCGCAATACCACCGCAAGGTGTCAATCATTCCTAAAGCCTATAACTTTCTATATCAAGCCACAAAAGATGATGTGGATGTATATTATACAACCATTTTATCCGATAATCTGCCGGCTCAAAAAATGCTTGAGAAAAAGCGAAGATTTATGCCCGAATACCGGTATATTGGTGATTATACAGTATATTGTATGGGTACAAGCACAGGACGGAACAACCTTGATATCGAAAGCGGAAACATAGAGGGTCTGGATGCCTTTTATGACGAACATCTGCCAAAACACAACCTTTCACCCATCAACAGGAATCTCTTTGGTCTGTCTGATCGCAACTTTTACACCCTTAGGAGAGACGGGGAGATCCTGCTTGCCTGCGCTGTATGGAATCAGCAGGATTATAAACAATATTTATTAAAAAGCTACAGCGGAATATATAAGCTGCTGAGCAAATTGCCAACAAAGTATTTGGGATATCCTCCTTTTCCGAACCCAAATAAACTCATTAATTATGCAAGCATCGCCTTGTTCTGCGCCCGGGATGATGTTGATGACAAAACGACAAAGGAATTTCTAGAAAAGGTGAAGGAAAAGAACCGTAATTACGACTTGCTTTTCTTCGGTGTGTTTGAGGATAGCAAATATAAAATTATTCTTGATAAAATCAAGCACGTAAAATATAAAAGCAGACTATATGAAGTCAAATGGGAGGGAGCAACCGACAAGCTGCAAAAGCCGATAAATCTTGAAGTCGGTCTTCTTTAATCAAGCAAGGGGGCAAATTTCGCGAAAGCCTTATAAATGCTAAGGTGTCCTTTAGCCTAAATGCCGAGCGTGGTGCTTTGCCGTTTCCTGGGTGTGTAGGTTGACATCCTTTCCCTTCTATGATACAATTTGTCTATAACAATATGCGAGGTAAGTTTAATGCTCCTTTTCTATATTCGGCATGGCGATCCCATCTACAACCCGGACAGTTTAACACCCCTTGGTCATAAACAGGCCGAAGCGGTTGCCAAACGACTAGCCCTTTTCGGTGTCGACAGAATTTACTCCTCAACCTCCACCCGAGCAGTTCAAACAGCGCAGCCGATCTGTGATTTGCTAAAAAAAGAAGCTGAACTCCTTGATTTTTGCCATGAAAATTATGCATGGAAGGACTTTTCTGTCACCGACAAAAACGGTAAAACCACCTGGCCCCAAAATAATGATGAGTTTCGTCAATTATTTGCCTCCGATGAAATACGAAAGCTGGGTAATCAATGGTATGAGCATCCGGCCTTTAAAGATCACAATTTCAAGTCAGGTTCTAAAAGAATACATGACGAAGCGGATAAATTGCTTTATTCCTGGGGTTATGAGTATATCAGCGAAGAGGGTCGCTTTAAGGTCATTAAATCTAACAACGATCGAATCGCGCTTTTTGCCCATGCAGGATTCGGCAGTATCTTTTTAAGCTATCTGTTGAACATACCCTATCCTCAATTTTCGATACATTTTAGTATGTGCCACAGCGGCATGACAGTCCTTGAATTTAAAGAAAAAAACGGCTACACAATCCCAAAGGTGCTCATATATTCAGGAGACTCACATCTGTATCGGGAGGGGCTGCCGCTTAATTATAACAATCGACTGAGATTTTGATTCATCCGAAAGTGCGGTCTAATAACATATCAACAACAAAAGAGCTAACGAATTGTTCATCCGTTAGCTCTTTTGCTCTTTTTTCAAAGGTAGACAGTACACACAGATTTAAAATCGGTCATCTCAATCAAGGACAAATGCGGTTGTATCAATTGAAAAAGTTGTATCCTCACAGATGTCATCCCCATTGTTGTAATAATCGTTCAAATTATCTGGAGTAAAGAGAAAGTTAAAACGCGCAATCTGCATCGTTTCCGGCAGTATCGTTAAAGGGTATGCCGGGGCGTCCGCCCGATTGTTCATATGCGGAGTCCAGCGAAGGGAGATTATCCTTTCATTCTGCTCGTCATATTCCAAGCAGAACCTGCCTAATAATCTTGTAATATCATTATAAAGTATTAGGTCTTCAATATAGTACTCTGTCAAGAAATAGTTCTCCCCGCTAGTAAATCCGCCTCGACCTCCGGAGATTAACCCCAAGCAGGAATAAAAACGTACGGCAAATTTCCAAATTCGCCAGCGGCGAATTGCGTTGCCTCATCTTGGGATCATTATATCATATAAAGATATTAAAAAGTAAAATCTGCCATAATTGAAGCTCATATAAAACGCTTGTCCGAAAAATTTTTTCGCAAAATTATAAAAATATGAATATTATCCCTTGACAAAAAAAAAGAAGTGTGGTAGTCTAAAAATAATAACCATGTAAGGTTGTTGAATTTCTGCATTCACACATAGAATGAGGTCATATAATGAACACTATTCTTGTTGCCAGCGTATTTGTATATTTTTATTTTAGCTTTACTTATTTTTTCATAAGTAAGGCTTGTTTTGCTGCAATAAGATATAGGGCACTCACATAATTGAATGCTGTATCTTAAAAAGACCTAACAACTTGCAGGTCTGCGGTAAAACAATCCGCAGACCTGTTTTTATTTTAAAAGGAGAATTTTTATGGTAGTATTATTAAAACAAAATCCCGACAAAAAACAAATTGAAAAACTTATCGAATGGCTAGGAGACTTCGGAATTGATGTTCACATAAGCGAGGGAATTCATTCCACCATTTTGGGGCTTATAGGGGATACATCCAATATCGACATCGATTTAATCCGCGCCCTTGAAATAGTCGCGGATGTCAAAAGAATTCAGGAGCCATACAAAAGCGCAAACCGAAAATTTCATCCGCTGGACACCGTTATCAATATCGGGGGGGCTAAAATCGGCGGTGGCAACTTCGCCATTATCGCAGGTCCTTGCTCGGTAGAATCCTCTGAACAAATCTGTGAAATTGCAGCCCGAGTCAAGACAGGGGGCGCGGGACTTCTTCGTGGCGGTGCTTTCAAGCCCCGCACCTCTCCATACGCCTTCCAGGGGCTGCGTGCAGAGGGGATTCGCCTCCTGCTCGAAGCAAAAAAACTGACCGGACTGCCTATTGTCAGTGAAATTATGGATCCGTCTCAACTCCCCCTATTCGAGGAGGTCGACGTTATTCAAGTCGGCGCCCGCAATATGCAAAACTTTGAGCTGTTAAAGGAGCTCGGGAAGGTCAGAAAACCCATTCTGCTCAAAAGAGGTCTCGCCAGCACCATTTCCGAATTGCTTATGAGCGCCGAGTACATCATGGCAGGCGGAAACGAGGAAGTTATTTTGTGCGAAAGAGGGATCCGCACCTTCGAGAGCGAGACAAGAAACACCCTCGACATTTCAGCTATTCCCGTTCTCAAGGGGTTGACCCATCTTCCTGTTATCATTGACCCCAGTCACGCCACCGGCATCTCAAAATTGGTTCTCCCCCTCTCTTTAGCTGCCGTTGCCGCCGGCGCTGACGGTCTTATCATTGAGGTGCACAACGATCCGGCTCATGCTCTTTGCGATGGTCCGCAGTCTATCACCCCCGACGCCTTCGACAATCTTGTAAAACGCGTTGCAGAGATTCTGCCCTTTGCACACAGATCGGGTTCGGGTAGCTTATGACAATCGGAATTGCCGGTCTCGGACTTATCGGGGGCTCCTTTGCAAAAGCAATTGCCAAATATACAGATTACACAATTCTCGGCTTCGATATTTCTCACGAAACCATAGAAAAGGCAACAAAGGATTCATCAATACATGGCCTGCTTGACAGCACAACCATTCCAAACTGCGACATCATCATTGTTGCCCTCTACCCGGCCGCCTCTATCGACTTTGTTAAAAAACACGCCGGGATAATCCCCAAGGGAGCCATAGTATCAGACTGCAGTGGCACCAAGCGCCAAATTTGCGCCGAACTCTTTCCCCTGTCACAAAGATACGGGTTTCATTTTATCGGAGGACATCCGATGGCAGGTCTTGAGCGGTCGGGATATGACAATTCAACGGCGGAGCTTTTTTCAGGCGCCTCAATGATTCTCTGTCCCGACCCGTCGGCAGAAAATACCCCTCTTGAGAAATTAACAGCACTTTGTCATGCCTGCCGCTTTGCTGCGGTTACAATTTCCACCGCTGAAAAGCATGATGAGCTTATCGCCTACACCTCACAGCTTGCCCATATCGTGTCGAGCGCCTATATTAAGAGCCCGCTCTCCGTACAGCATCACGGCTTTTCCGCCGGCAGCTTTAAGGATATGACCCGTGTTGCCTTCCTAAATGAGGAAATGTGGACCGAGCTGATGATCGAAAATCGAGATTATCTCAAGCCTGCCCTTGACGCTCTAATTACAAGGCTTTCCCAATACAGAGATGCATTGTCCGGCGCAGACACAAGGGCACTTTTCGCACTGCTGCGGGAAGGCAAAGAAATAAAACAACTGTCGGAGAAACTTGATCATGAATAAAATCAGAGTCAATGCCTCGTCAAGCTATGATATTTTTATCGGCAAGGATATTCTCTCCCAAAGCGGGCAAATAATCAAAGAAATATTCCCCCCATGTAAGGTTGCTTTGATTTCAGACAGCAATGTCATGCCCCTCTATGGTCCTGTTGTGAAGAATGCTCTCAGAGAGGTCGGCTTTTCGGTTTTCCCCTACGTCTTCCCTGCAGGAGAAGCATCTAAATCCCTTGATACAGTAGCTAAACTTCTCGACTTTTTCTCCGAAAACGGTCTTACTCGCAGCGATATTGCCATTGCACTGGGCGGCGGGGTAACCGGCGATCTTACCGGATTTGCAGCCTCGATTTTTCTGCGTGGGATCCGCTATATTCAGATTCCCACCTCCCTGCTTGCAGCCGTTGATTCTTCGGTAGGCGGGAAAACAGGAGTTGATCTTCCTGTCGGGAAAAACCTGGCAGGCAGCTTCTGGCAGCCCTCTTTGGTCCTCTGCGATACCGGCGTCTTTAAAACGTTGTCCCCTCATTTCCTATCGGATGGGCTGTCCGAGGTTGTCAAATATGGCATGATAGCCGACAGAGACTTGTTTGATAGGCTCAAAAATCAACCGGTCACCGATTTTTTCAACGACATTGTCACAACCTGTGTCTCCATCAAGCGGGACATTGTAGAAAAAGACGAATTTGACCAAAATGAGCGCCATCTTCTGAATTTCGGTCATACCATCGGTCACGCTGTTGAAAAACTCAGTAATTATAATATTTCCCACGGGCATGGTGTTGCAATCGGCATGGCCTGCATGGCGATTGCAAGTGATGCCCTCGGACTGACGCTTGAGCCCTGCGCCGACAAGACAATAGAGCTTCTCAAGACGCTTAACCTGCCTGTAAAATGCCCTTTTTCGGCAGAGCAGGTAACTCGCGCGGCTCTAAACGACAAGAAAGTAAAGTCGGACACAATAACCCTTATCATTCTCAAGAAAATCGGCGAGGCTGCCCTGCATAAAATAGACGTAAGCCGTCTTGAGACCTTTTTGAGTGCAGGAATTGACTGATCACATAGGAAATATCCTTCCACTCAGCTTCTTTACAGGCAAAACGGCATTATTGTATTGAAAGGAACAGTTGATAACGTGGATATAAAAATAACCCCCGCTTCCCTTTGCGGAAACATCGAAGCAATCTCCTCGAAGTCTGATGTCCACAGACTGCTGATTGCCGCCGCCCTTTCCGATCAGCCTACCGATATCCTTTTCAATATCTATTCAAAGGATATTACCGCTACCCTTTCCGCTCTTTCCGCTATGGGCGCGAAAGCGGAAATAACACCGTCCGGTGCGCGAATCGAGCCCTTCAGAGCGAAAACGGAAAATCCCCTGATCGATTGTGATGAATGCGGGTCAACGGCACGTTTTTTGCTTCCTGTAGCCGCCGCCCTTTTCGATTCCGCAACCCTTATCGGAAGGGGGAGTCTGATGTCTCGTCCCTTTTCAGCCCTCACAGCCGTTATGAGGGAAAACGAGGTCAATGTCGACCGTGATTTTCTGCCCATAACCACCAAGGGGAGGCTTCGATCCGGACGATATGAAATCGACGGAAATATCAGTTCCCAGTACATTACCGGTCTTTTATTCGCCCTAACCTTTCTTAACGGAGAAAGCGAAATCATCCTTAAAACCCCTCTGCAGTCGTCGGGCTATGTGGATATGACCCTGGACACCCTGAGAAAATTTAATATAAACATTGAAAGAACCAATGCCGGATTTTTCATTCCGAAAGACCAAAAATATCGATCTCCCGGCGCCCTCACCGCCGAGGGGGACTGGTCTAATGCAGCATTCTGGCTTGCAGCCGGCGCCCTTGGGGAAGGGGTCACCGTAAAGGGTCTTTCCCCCCTTTCCTTGCAAAAGGACAAACAAATATTTACGATTCTATCCTCCATGGGGGCAAACACCGAACAAACGAGGGATATATTTACAGCATCACACAATTCTATAACCGCAACCGAAATAGATGCCGGCGATATTCCCGATATTGTCCCTGTCCTTGCGGCTGTTGCCTCTGTGGCGTCGGGAAGAACTTTCATCAAAAATGCATCCCGGCTCAAAATAAAGGAAAGCGACCGGCTTACCACGGTCTACAACACACTCTCCGCCTTAGGCGCCAACATTAAGAAAACAGATGATTCTCTGATTATCACAGGTCGCCCTTGCCTTCACGGCGGAATCGTGGACGGGGCAGGAGATCACCGAATTGTCATGTCAGCGGCTATTGCCGCCTCGGTCTGTGACAATCCGGTTATTATTCGAGGGGCTGATGCCGTCGATAAATCTTACCCGAACTTTTTCGAACACTATAACAAGTTGGGAGGTAAAGCAGATGTCCTCTAACTACGGCAACCGCATAAAGCTTCAAATTTTCGGACAATCCCATTCAAAGGCCATAGGCGCAGTCCTTGACGGGCTGCCGGCAGGAGAAGAAATCTCCCTTGAACAGGTAGAGAGATTTATGGAGCGGCGTGCTCCGGGAAAAAACAGACACTCCACCCCCCGTTCCGAAACCGACAAGCCGATCATCCTTTCCGGGCTTGTGGATAACCGCACCTGCGGCGCGCCGATCGCAGTTATCATTGAAAATAATGACACCAGGAGCTCCGATTATGATCAGCTGCGTCGGCTGCCCCGTCCCTCCCATGCCGACTATACCGCTCACATAAAATACGGCGGATTTTCGGATATTCGAGGCGGCGGACATTTCTCCGGTCGACTGACGGCCCCTCTATGTTTTGCAGGTGCTCTCTGTCTACAGCTGCTGGAGCGCCGAAATATCTACATTGGCGCCCATATCGCCTCCATCGGAGATATATCGGACACCCCCTATAATCCCGTAAGTATTACCAAGGAGCAGCTACAGACAGCCGGCAAGAAAAAATTCCCCACAAACGACGATACCGCCGGCGCCGCCATGACTACAGAAATAGAGGCGGCAAGACTATCTCTTGATTCGGTCGGCGGGGTTATAGAATGCTGCATTATCGGACTGCCTCCCGGTCTTGGCGAACCTATGTTTGACGGGATAGAGAACAAAATCGCCTCCATGATTTTCGGCATACCGGCAGTAAAGGGGATTGAGTTCGGCTCCGGCTTTGCCTGCGCAAAGATGCGCGGCTCAGAGCACAACGATCCTATGTATTATGCCGGCAATAAAGTAAAAACAAAAACAAACCACGCCGGCGGCATTGTAGGAGGCATCACCAATGGCATGCCGGTAATCTTCAGGGTAGCCATAAAGCCGACCTCCTCCATCGCACAAAAGCAGGAAACCGTCGATCTTGAGACAGGGGAGAATACTACCCTTTCAATCAAGGGCAGGCATGACCCTTGTATTGTCCCGAGAGCCGTTCCCTGTATAGAGGCCGGGGCCGCTCTTGCGATCGCTGATCTGCTTTTTTAACCTACTAATATAAAGGAGTATCTATATCATGGATCTTGAGTCAATCAGAAAAGAAATCGACCGCATTGATGACAACATCAAGCAGCTGTTTGAGGAGCGTATGGAGTATGCTCTCAAAGTAGCCAATCACAAAAAAGAACACAACCTGCCGGTGCTCAACATGGCGAGGGAAAGAGAGATCATCAACCGGGTAACCAAGGATCAGCCGGATAACATGGCTGTATATACAAAAATCCTGTTTAACACATTAATGGATCTCTCAAGGTCCTATCAAAACCGCACCCTCTATCAAAGCTCCCCCCTGCTTGACGCTATAAAGGCTTCCATAAAAAACACCCCTCCCCTGCTGCCTTCGTCAGCTACCATCGCTTGTCAGGGCGTTGAGGGCTCCTATTCTCAGCTCGCCTGCGACCGGCTATTCTCCCGCCCTGACATAATGTATTTCAACAGCTTTGAAGGTGTTTTCAACGCCGTTGACAAAAGGCTTTGCCGGTACGGCATTCTCCCAATAGAAAACAGCCTCCACGGATCGGTGACCGACGTCTACGACCTGATGAAACAATATAAAGTTTATATTTCAAAGAGCATTAAGCTGAAGATCAACCATGTCCTGCTGGCAAAGGGAGACGCAAAGCTCACAGACATAAAGGAGATCTATTCACACGAACAGGCCATCGCTCAGTGCTCAAACTTCCTGAAATCCCTACCTAACGTAAAGGTTATCCAATGCGAAAACACTGCCGCCGCCGCCCTGATGGTCTCAAAGTCCCAGCGAAACGATATTGCTGCCATCGCACAGCAAACCTGCGCCGAGCTCTATGGACTAACTGTTCTTAATGAGCACATTCAAAACAGCGACAACAACTACACCCGATTCATCTGTATATCAAAGGATCTTGAAATCTATCCCGGAGCCAACAAAATCAGCCTTATGTTCACCCTTCCCCATCGCCCCGGCTCTCTTTATTCCATCATCTCCAAATTCTCCGCCCTCGGAATAAATCTTACAAAGCTGGAGAGCCGTCCCATCTCAGGCAAGGATTTTGAGTTCATGTTCTATTGCGATATGGATGCATCTGTCTACTCTCCGGAGATTCTCAGCCTGCTTTGTGAGTTTGAGTCCGGCTCGGATAAAATCGTTTTTCTCGGCAGCTATTCGGAAATATGATTATAAAAATATAATCTTTTTGGAAAGGTCGGTCTATGAAATACGGACTACTCGGAAAAAAACTCTCCCACAGCTATTCCCCAATGATACACCGCGCCATTGGAAACGATGACTACCATCTTATTGAACTTCCGCCAGAGGCTCTTGACGACTATATTAAAAAATCCGATTTTTCAGGCATTAATGTTACCATTCCATACAAAAAGGATGTCATACCTTATTGCACCGTTCTATCCGACACCGCCAAAAAGATCGGATCTGTAAATACTATTGTAAACAATGGCGGACGCCTTTACGGCTACAATACCGACTATGACGGGTTTTTATATATGTCCGATCGCGCACAAATCACCTTTAAAGACCGAAAGGTTCTCATCCTCGGCAGCGGTGGCACCTCCCTTACAGCCGCCCATGCAGCAGCCGACCGCGGCGCAAGGGAGATTCTTATTGTGTCGCGATCCGGCTCTGTCAACTATAACAATATCTACGAACATCAAGATGCCGATATCCTCATTAATACAACCCCTGTTGGCATGTATCCGAAAAACGACGAAAAACTCGTTGATATCAGCCGAATACCAAATCTGTCCGGAGTAATCGATGTCATCTACAATCCTCTCAAAACAAATTTGCTGCTAGATGCCGCAAAGCAAGGCATAAGGCATACAAACGGGCTGTCCATGCTGATAGCCCAGGCTATTTATGCATCGGAGCTTTTCTTTAACACAACATACGACAGCTCTATCATCGAGAAAACTCTCTCGAAAATTCAGAAGGAAGTAATGAACATCGTCCTTGTGGGTATGCCCGGATCCGGGAAAACAATAATCGGCAAGGCTATTGCCGACAGCCTCAACCGAACATTTATCGACACCGATGCCGAAATAGAAAAAAAGCATAACCTCTCTCCCGCCGAAATTCTTAAAAAACACGGAGAGGAATATTTCAGAGCCCTTGAGACAGAGGTTGTTAAAACGATTGCAAAGACCAGTCGCGCGGTGATTGCGACGGGGGGCGGTGTTCCCCTAAAGGAAGAAAATCGCAGGGCTCTTATGCAAAACAGCTATATCTGTTTCTTAGAGCGACCTCTTGACTCTCTTGATATAAGCGGTCGCCCCCTCTCCCAAGCCGGCTCTCTTGAGTTGCTTTACCACCGACGGCTACCCCATTATCGCTCTGTATGCGATATAATCATTGAAAATAATGATACTGTCGCAAATGTCACAAGCCGTATTATCGATGCATTTGAAAAGCAAAGGACGGTGCATATATGAAACTATTGGTTATCAACGGTCCTAATCTCAATCTGTTGGGCATCCGAGAGCCTGATATCTACGGGAACCGTTCCTACAGCGATCTTGTGGACTATATTGAGACCCTTTGTGCAAAGGAGGGTATTGAGATTGAAATATTCCAGTCAAATCACGAGGGAGCCATTGTCGATAAAATACAGGATGCCCTGAACAAATTTGACGGCATTGTTATCAATCCTGCCGCATATACTCATACAAGCATTGCGATCCCCGATGCAATACATGCCGTAAGAATCCCCGCCGTGGAGGTCCATCTTTCGGATATTAACAGTCGGGAGCCCTTCAGACGGCATTCCTATACGTCGGCGGCCTGCCTTAAGACAATAGCAGGATTTGGCTTTGACGGCTACCGCATAGCAATTTTGCATCTTAAAGAACATCTTAACAATTCCGACAAAAATCTTTAAGCTTTTTTGTAACTATTTTGATTTTTAAGGTATTAACAATATAGAACAATATATGCTAATATATAAACAAGCATTTTGTTCTATAACAGCCGCCGGTCTTTTGATGCCGAAAATTTCTTTATTCTAAATGACAGGAGACGAAATGGACGCTTTTGAAAAAATCTACAACGAATACTTTTCACGCGTCTATGCGTTTCTGTTTAAACTGTGCAACGATACGCATCTCGCGGAGGAAATGACGCAGGAAAGCTTCTATCAGGCCTACAAATCCTTCCATCGTTACACCGGCAGTTGTGATATCTTCACCTGGCTTGCAGCTGTGGCAAAGCACACCTACTACAAGCATTTACGGAAAAACAAGCATCGCCATCTGAGCCTTGATGCCCAAGAAACCGAAATTTGTGTCCATTCCGACCATCAGCCCGAACATCAATACATTGAAAAAGAGCAGCGTGAACGACTCAGGGAGTCAATAAACCGGCTGCCCGACAAGTATCGCGATGTGGTTATCCTCCGAATTTATGCCGATCTTCCCTTTTCTCAGATAGCGTGCGTGCTGAAAATCAATGAAAACTCTGCAAAAGTTATATTTTACCGAGCCAAAAACATGATAATGGAGGATGTGGACAATGAAAATTCCATGTAATATTATCCGTGATCTGCTGCCGCTTTATATAGATCGGATCGAAAGCGACGAGAGCAGAGAGGCCATCAAGGAACACATGAAGTTTTGCCCCGACTGCCGCAAATATTATAAAAGCATTCGAAGAGCCCTCAGCATAACCACTGTCGATCAGCTTACGGCGGAACCAAACGATTATATCAAAATTTCAAGGAAAATCAGAAAGAGACGTGCGCTCTATGCAGGAAGCGGTGCATTATTGCTCATGGGAACTCTGGCATATACGATATATTCTATGATCAGTCAGCCGAAAGCAATCAATAAATCCAAACAGGAGTCCTAATTATGCCTTCTTTAGTTTATGATGTAAAGGATGTACGCACTATTCGGGAGCTACTTACAAATAGTGTCGAGCTTTACCCGGATCGAGTAGCCTTTCTTTTCAAGGACAAAGAATCAAACGTCCGTACAAAGACCTATAAAGAAGTCTACAATGACGTTATAGGTCTTGCCACCTACCTCAATGCAAAGGGCTACAAAAACAAAAAAATCGCCGTCATGGGTCACAACTGCTATGAATGGGCCCTCACCTACCTGGCCGTCACCTGCGGCTGCGGTGTGATTGTACCCATAGACAAGGAGCTGAAGGCCCCCGATGTTGAAAACATCCTAAGCATTTCACAGACTGATCTTATTGTCCACACTCCCGAGTTAAAGGAAACCATTGACCAGTGCAGTGGCAGCTTTGACCGTATCTCCACCGATATGCTGCCCGCTTGCGTTGACCAGGGCAAAACCCTTCTTCAACAGGGAGATCAAAGCTATGATAATCATACCATTAATCCGTATGAGATGGGCATCCTGCTTTTCACCTCTGGCACCACCGGCATGGCAAAAGGGGTTATGCTAAGTCAGGCTAACATTTGCGCCAATATTGTCTCTATCCGCAAAGGGCTCTATGTATCTCCAAATGACCGCACCCTATCCATTCTCCCCCTCCATCATACCTATGAATGCACAGCTGGCTTTTTGGCCGTTCTTTATTCCGGAGCAAGCATTGCCTATGCCGAAAATCTTCGCCGTATTTTAGCCGACCTGCAACTCTTTGCTCCCACTATTTTGATTACTGTGCCGCTGTTGCTTGAGAATATTTATGCTAATATTAAAAAGAAATTAAATGCCGCAAAGGGGGGCAAGCTGAAATTCGCAGTAGGAAAAACCCTTGCCGCCACTGCCGCAACCCTCAACTTTGATATCAAAAAGCGGATATTTAAGCAAATACACAACGTATTCGGCGGCAGGCTTGAAAAAATTATCTGTGGCGCCGCAGCCCTCGCCCCGGAAATTGCCGCCGCTTTTGACGCATTCGGTCTTCCCGTTTATAACGGATATGGGCTGACCGAAACCTCCCCCGTCTGTATCATGCACAACGATGCCGTACGCGATCATTACAGCATCGGTAAACCTATCAGCGGCGTTGAAGTAAGGCTTGACGCCATAAACGAGGAGGGCGTTGGCGAGATTGTCGTTAAAGGGCCAAATGTGATGCTCGGCTACTATAACAATCCTGAAGAAACCGCCAAAGTCTTAATTGATGGCTGGTTTTACACCGGCGACCTCGCCACTGTTGACAAAAAGGGCAACTATCGTATTGTCGGTCGCATCAAAAATATGATTGTTACAAAAAACGGCAAGAACATCTTCCCGGAGGAGATAGAATACCAACTGAACAAATCCCCCTATATTAAGGAATCTATGGTATACGGGGAGGAGGCCGCCCAGGATGTTCTTGTGACCGCCGTCATCTATCCCGATTTTGAAGTGGTGGACGAACATCTTGCACAATCGGGTATTGTTCCGGGCACCGAACGCTATAACGCCGAGCTGAAGGCTCTGCTTTCCGCGACAGTTAAGGAAGCAAATGCAAATGTCCCGAACTACAAATTTATCCGCCGTTTTCTCATAAGATACACCGAATTTGATAAAACGACCACACGAAAAATCAAGCGCAACTCGATCGAAAACATGAAGGGCGAATAGCCTCTCTCAATACAAAAAACTGCATAACAAAGGCAAGCCTTTGTTATGCAGTTTTTTATCTATTACAGGAGGAATATCAAATCACAATACTATATTCCTCCTCTATCTTAATTAAAAATCCGCGCCTATTATGACAAAACAAGGCATTCGCAATTGAGAAAGGCGTTGGCACTATTGATGCTGTCGGCAGGATAATAGTTTTCCGCCTTGCAGTTTTTGCAGAAAACGCGAATCGAATCATGGGTAATTTCAACATCATACCGTCCGTCGTCACAATTGCAGTGAATATTCCCCTCAGCCTCAAGCTCACGTACCACAAACAGCACAATATCAAAAATTTGCGCATCGGGGAGCAGATTCTCATTCGAATAACGAAGATCCTCCAAGCTCTCTATACCCAGTTCTCCCAGCAGCTCAAGCAGTTCCTTTTCCGATTGGCTGAGAGCCTCGCTTACCGAATCCTGATTGCCGATAAAGCAGAGATCTATAGCCAAAAAGCTGCAGCCGAGCACAAACAACTCCTTGCCGAAGAAAAGAGATGAGCTGATTACATAATTATGAGATTGCTGGCAAATGATGCAGGGCACAGAAAGCCGTATTTTTTTATCCGTGGTATAAGAAATAACAAGCTCGCTTTCCCCGCAAGGACATTTCAGCTTGAATACATCGGCAGTTAAAGCAAAAACGCCCACAAGACTGAGAACCCCGCCTCCGCATACTGGACACCGGTATGCGACTGTTGTTTCTCGTTGATTTAGTATCATATTTTGATCCATCTTACCGCCTCGCCCTCCTCCATAACAGAGAGGTCTCAAGGGCAGTATTTTTCCTTATTTATTTTTAAATTTTAGAATTTTGCTTTATGATTATTAACCCCCCTGCTTAATCCGTGCAATCGCTGCATTATGCTCCGCAAGAGTCCTTGAGAAAATATTGACGCCGTCTTTATCGGATACAAAGTAATAATAATCGGTACTCGCCGGATACAGAGCGCAATATATTGCATCATAGCCGGGATTCGCAATCGGTCCCGGACAAAATCCCTTATGAAGATAAGTGTTATAGGGGGTTTGAAAAGTTGTTTCATTCAGAGAATTCGGTCTCTCGCCGGTAGCAATCTGAATACCGTAAAGGATCGTTGCGTCACTTTGCAGATATGGATAGTCCCTCTTGTTTCTCAATCGATTATGAAAAACCGACGAGACAATCTCAAACTCGCTGAGATACTTCGTTTCCTCCTGAATCATCGATGCCAAAATGACAACCTCGTCTATCGTAAGCCCAAGCTCCTCCGCCCTGGTATAAAAGGTTTCATTAAACTTTCTGTCAAAGTTATTGAGAAGCCGCTTTACAATATCCACTTCGCTTGAATCGGTGTAAAACTGATAGGTGTCCGGGAAAAGATAACCCTCCAAGCGATAGGGACGATCGGGGGAAATTGTTTGTTTCAGCGGTTCCAGGAACTTATAATCGTAATCGTAATTGTTAATAGCCTCAATAAATCCCTCTTTGGTACCGATTCCCTTAGAGATAAACAAATTGATTATCTCGTCAACGGTATACCCCTCCGGAATGGTAATCCAGATAGTCTGACGCACACTTCTCGGGCGAAATGCGCGTAAAAGCTCATCATAGTTCATCGAGGGATTTACTTCATAAAGACCGGCAACAAAATTTCCGGAAAATTTCTTATACTTGCTATACAACTTGAAAATCGAAGGGTATCGAATGATATTATTCTCCTTTAAAATATCGGCAACGGTATCGATATCGGCATTTTCCGGAATCTCGATTTGATAAATATCGGTCGCCTTAACAAAGGCGAAAACATCGTTGCCCACCGCAATGATAAAATATGATGAAAACCCGGAAATAACAAGGACAATAACAATATAAATAATACCCTTCAGCAACCCGGACATCATTGTCCCCTCATGTTTTGGTCCCCTCTTTTTCTTCTGACTGTTTCGCCGGTCAGATGAGGGGGCGCCCTTGCGATCAGACCCATCCTTCGCTACCTTCGGTATGGCGGCGGAAATCCTTGTCTGGGAATCATCGTCGCTGATGCCCCTTGCAGGCAACCCTCTTTTTCGCTTATTCGCATCAGAGGTGCTCGGTCGCACACTCGGGCGCACATTGCGCCTTATGGGAGCAGGTCTTTCCTGTGGCTCTCTTGAAACAGGACGGAGATTGTCCTGCCACCCCTGCCGGGCATCTGTCGGGGCTTTTCTTCTTTGGGCAGGAGTGCGGCGTACCGTCAGAGAGGGCTGTTGTGTCAGCCTTCCTCCGTGCTGCTGATCTTGATGACGCTGCGGGGGCATTGTATTCGGGCTTGCAATATTCGGATTGCGTCTGGAACGCATATTTCGATTATTCTGTGAAGAATTAGTATTATTTGCATTATTAGTATTGTTATTCATCCAATACTCCATTCCGTTGTCAAAGCAATTACCGGATAAATATATCGCTTAATTGGCAATTTCTCGACAACCATGATTTGTATTCCCTTTATTTATACAAATAAAAACACTTTTCAGCTGTGCTCGCAGATATTCTGTAGATTGTATCACTTTTTCATCATCGCTAAGATGATCCCTTATTAAACTATGTTTTAAAAAGTGATTTTGCCCTTCCCTAATCAAAGTCCGGCTATAATAATTAAATACAATAGCAGACACATTAAGAAAGCAGGCGATAAAAAGGCCTCTAAAAACAGAGCGATTTTGCTTTTACGCCCTTTTGTCGTTACATAATCCGACGATTTGTTTGACACCGCATAATTGTGATAAATGCGCTCTGCCTCACTAAAAATTAAAAACAAAACCAAAAGAAAGGCAAGAACAAGAATAATAACAAACAATTCAAAATGCTGGAGCTGAGCTATCACATTATTTACATAGGCTTGACCAAAAAGACCAAACAAATTATATAAAAAATGCACAACTACGGCTGCCAGCACCGATCGTGCCGCATATGTAACAAAGGCAAGTATAACACCGCAAAAAAAATAGATCGGGAAACTTGCCAGATTAAAATGCAGCATCGAAAACATAAAGGCGCTCATGAATATCGCACTGAGAACACCGGTTTTTTCATACTCCGCCAAAATAACCGACCGAAAAAGGAACTCCTCGGCCAATGCCGGAAGCAGGGCAAAGGTCACAATAACATATAAAGCATTGGAAAAATCCACAGAACCCGGCGGAACATAGGTTTCATACAAGGAAAAGCGACCGGCCGAAAAACCCATAGCCGAAAAAAGAGTGTTCAACAGCAGGCTGCCCAAGACCATAATCGCCACTGAAAGCAGTATTATAATCAACTTGTCGGCAGAAAAAAGCCGAATACGCAGCCTTGGCAGAAAAGAGTCTCCCTTAAGCCGCACATAAAAAATGGTGGGTATAATTATCACCAAAAGTTGAATTACAATCACCGACAGATAAATACTGTCGCCGGACATGAGCAAGAGTGCATCTGCAAATCCCGAAAGAAGAAGTAGCATATAAACTACGGCACAAAGAAGGGGAGCTGAAAAAGTGCTCTTAATTTTCACCCGGTATTCTCACGCCTTTCTCGGTAACAAGTACTTCCACCGAAAGATCAAATCGACCACGCGGAACGCGCTCACAGATAAAATCGTTATAGACAACACCGATCGCTTTGCCGGAGAATCTCGTCAAAAACCGGTCATAATAGCCCTTGCCATAGCCAATGCGATATCCGTCGTTATCAAAGACAAGTCCGGGAATCAGGCAAAGCGCGCTGTCTCCCCCCTTATATTGAGGCATACGGGCATGAGGCTCAGGAATCCGATAGGCGCCCGGCATCAGCTCGTCAATCGACTGAATGATATGATAAGACATGGTGCGCTCTAAGACCTTGCAACGGGGGAAGGCCACTGTTTTTCCTCGGCGGAGGGCCTCTTTGGCAATCGGCATAATATCGGGCTCACCGTTAGACGGCGCATACATTAATATCGTATCGGCAAAGCGAAAGCTTGCCATAGCAATAATTGTAGAACAAATTTTTTCATCCCATAGACGACGCTGTTCATCGGTCAAGGCTGCTCGTTTCTGAAGATAGATTTTGCGTATTGCGTTTTTTTCTTTTCTGATTTCCATAAAAGGCTGTTCCAATCAGGCTTGAATAGCCGATTTTATTTGGGCGGCAGCCTCAGGCGATTGGAGCGCCTCGATCAGTGCCAAACCAAAATCGACAGCGGCGCCCGCTCCGATGGCGGTTATAAACTTTTCGTCGCGCACCACCTTGCGGTCTGATATCTTTGCACCCGATAGATACTTTTGGAAGGAAGGATAACTAATAGCCTCCCGCCCGCTAAGCAAACCGCGCTTTCCAAGTATGCTGGGGGCAGCACAAATAGCCGCAATATAAGCCCCTTCTTCGATCGCCCGATCAATCAAGGCCTGTACTTTTGACGAATTATCAAGGTTGGTTGTTCCCGGGAGTCCCCCCGGCAGAATAAGCATTTCTATCTTTTCTACAGCTTCATCTATTAAAATATCCGCAATAATCGGTATGTCATGAGAACCTGTAACCGTTTTTGAGTTACCGATTCCAACCGTCTGAACAGCAATGTTCCTTCGGCGAAGAAGATCAAGGGGAGCTATTGCCTCTATCTCCTCAAATCCATCAGCCAAAAGCATATAAACCATAATATACATCCTTTCATTTCTCTTTTTATAAAAAGCAGTCCTGTACCGAAGAAAAAAACTCGGCAAAATGCTTGTCCGTCCAAGACGAAACCGCCTCTGTTAAAATTCTCCGTACATATCCACCATAATGTCGCTGAAATCGCAAATAGAGCCGTCGCACATCTTGCAGAGCGCCTTTGGATATGGTGTGCTTTTTTTCTTTATATTCGCTATTATATCATTATTTATATCATCCGAGAAGACTATTTGCAAAATGTTTAATAATTTTTTACCTTCGGCTGGGGATGTTACAACGAAACCTGCCGGCGTATTGTCTGCTCGGTTGATCATTGAAATTTTTACAGCCGGAATGCTTTCCCGCAAAGTATATTCAAAAAATCCCCGGGGCTTGATAAAACCCTTTTTCTCATTTTGAATATAAATTTGATATAGGCGATCATAATCTCCATCAAAATCGGACAGAGAGAGGACCGAAAGCTCCTCCGACGAAAGGACAAGTCCGTATCGCTTACTCTCCCCGACAGGAGCGATCCCGCCGATTTCACAGCTATAACCGAATCTGCGGTATGTTTCGGCAAGAGCCAAAGATGCGGGAATCAGCATAATGAAATCAAGCTCTCTCTCCGCCGCATACCGATCTACATAATCCATCAGTTGCCGGAAGATGCCCATTCCCCTGTTTTCGGGGGAAACGCAGGCGGCGTAAATATAAATACCCCGCATTTTCCTTCCAGGCAATCTCAATTCGATAGGTACAGCAGAGGTATGCGCAACAACCCTGTTGTCCATTTTTGCAATTATAACATTTTCCCTCAGTCGTATACTGTCAAAAAAGCGCCGAACAAGCGCCTCCTCGTCATAAAAACACACCTGCCACAGAGATATAATATCGGGGAGATCTCCCTCCGCCGCAAGACTGAAATAAGGACGGCTGTTTTCCATCAAAATAAAGCTCCCTCCAAAGGATTATGCAACATTGATTATCGCCAAAATTGCGTTTTCTCAACAACTTACTTTGCGACAATCCTTTTGCCGTTTTTTATAGCAAGACCTTTGCATGGCTGCGAATCTCCGCCTGAATATCATCAATCGAACGCATCTGTCCGTTTTCACAGCAGTGTATCATTATCCATCCAAGCTTTTTCGCGGCGTAAAGACCGGCATTATAGCTCTGATAAATATGTCCCTTGTCAAGCTCATGAATATCCATCTTCTGCCCGGTAATGCTTGAGCGTTTCTCTACAAGACCCATAGAAATCTCAGGGGAAACAACAAGATAAAAGATAATATCCGGTACCGGGAGAGAGAGCTTTGAGAATTCATAATCCCAAAGCCAGGCAAGAAAATCATCCCATTCCTCTTTTGGCAGCTTTGACAACTGATGAACGGCATTTGCCGTTGTATAACGGTTAAAAATAACTATCCCGTCTTCTGAACATAGCCTTCCCCACTCGGTGCGATAGCTTATATACCGATCCATTGCGTAAAAGGAGGATGCGGCATAAGCATTTGTGGCGGAAGGGTCACGTCCGAGTTCCCCTTCAAGATACATCTTGACAAAGGTGGCGCTTACATTGTCATACATGGGAAAGCTAAGCAAATGAGACTGCTTGCCCTTGCTTTTAAAATATTCGTTTAAAAGTGCCGCCTGTGTGCCCTTGCCCGAGCCGTCCAGCCCGTCAATTGAAATAATTTTACTCATTTTCTTTTCTCTTTTCTATCAAAGCAAAGCTGCTTAGAGCGAATTGTTTAATAATTCATTCTCCCGCATTTTCTAAAGCTGCTGCTTGAATCAAAGCTGCCTCGCCATATTTTTTAATGTCGGTGACATGATTTTTTTATCCGCTTTAATGGTTAATTGCGGTAGTGTTTATCCGATATCCTCATCTCTGACCACCATCTCCATATACTGCTGTTTGGTAATCAGCACATCTCTGGGCTTCTGCCCGTCCGGCGGAGAAACATAGCCCAGCTGTTCTAACTTGTCAATAATCTTCGCTGCGCGACCGTAGCCCAGGGACAATCTTCGCTGAATCAGAGAGGTGGATATTTTCCCGCTTTCAATGGCCAGCTCAATAGCCGGGCGCAGCATCGGATCTGTTGCTTCCTCGCCGCCCGTCTCACCAAAAGAAGAAGCACCTCGCTTGCCTTGAGTGCACCGGGCAGCCTCCCTCTCAATACTCTCGATAACCTCGTTATTATACTCGGACATACCGACATTGCTTTTCAAGAATTCGGCAACGACCTCAACCTCGGCCTCACTGACATAGGAGCCCTGAACACGAATCGGCTTTGACGAACCGACCGGCGCATAAAGCATATCTCCGCGGCCGATTAATTTTTCGGCGCCGGCAATATCGATAATAGTACGGGAATCAACCTGGGATGCCACGGTAAAAGCAATACGGGAAGGAATATTCGCCTTGATAAGACCGGTAATAACATCAACCGAGGGGCGCTGGGTGCCAAGTATCAGGTGCATACCCGCGGCTCGCGCCTTTTGAGCCAGACGATTGATGGACTCCTCCACCGCATCAGGGGCGGTCATCATCAAATCGGCAAGCTCATCTATCAATATCACAATCTGGGGCATATATTCCATGCTGCCACCGCTCTTGCGAACAATTTTATTATAATTCTGAATATTGCGCACACCGGCCTGCTCAATTAACTCGAACCGGCGCTCCATCTCTGTTACCGCCCAGTGCAGCGCACCTGCCGCCTTTTTAGGATCGGTAACAACCGGAACAAGAAGATGGGGAATTCCGTTGTAAATATTCAGCTCGACCTTCTTCGGGTCAACCAAGATTAATTTAACCTCATCCGGCGTCGCCTTATACAAAAGACTGACAATGATGCTGTTCATGCATACCGATTTACCCATTCCGGTAGCTCCTGCGATCAAGAGGTGAGGCATCTTCGCAAGATCGACGATAATGGGTGCGCCTGCAACATCGACCCCAAGACAGGCTGTGATTTTGCTCTGAGATTTTCGGAACAGATCGGAATCAATCAGCTCCCGCAGACGAACAATAGTAACTACCTTGTTCGGAACCTCAACGCCGACGGCCGCTTTTCCGGGAATTGGCGTCTCGATTCTGATCCCCGAGGTGGCAAGGCTGAGAGCAATGTCATCTACAAGATTGGCAATAGATCTAACACGAGTGCCTGCCTCGGGGGATAGCTCATACCGAGTTATCGTCGGCCCCCGCGAAACACTTACAATCTTCGTACGAACATTAAAGCTTGCCAAAGTCTCCACCAGCTTAACGGCATTCTCCTGTAGCTCGGATGCTGCCTCGGCGTTACGCGGGGAGGTGGCGGGGGTCAAAAGCCCGATCGGCGGAAACTGATAGACCGGAGCAGGGGGAGGCGCCGCCGGCTTCACTACAGGGGTAGGCTCCGGTTTAAACTCAAGGATTCGATGCTTTTCAACGCTTATCTCCAGTTCTGCCGTTTGATCTGCTCCCGTTTTATTGTCCTGAGAATATCGCTTAATCATCTCTATGTCACTGGGGTTTGCGAAAATCTCGTTCAGATCCAGTTCCCGATTGGCAATATCATCAATTCCCTTCGCCAGGGGAGAAGCTTTATTAACCGGCTGAAGGGTTTCATTAACCTTATCCACAACTCCGGAATTGTGAGAGGCAGCGGTCTCCTCGTTTGAAGCCGCTTGATAGGCATCAAGATCCACCAAGCTTTCATTTCCACCGGGCTCCCCCTCATCTATTTTTACATCAGGATTAAAGCGTCTGCGCGCCCTTTTAAAGGTATATGCTTGCTTCGGGGACTCTTTCGCGCTTGAATGATAGCCTGTATCCTGAGAGTTCTGCTCATTTGTATCAATATAACGAACGGGGCGGGGCTCGTTCATTGCCGC
>JAAYQM010000121.1 GCA_012519315.1 Clostridiales bacterium
GGAGTGTATTTCGCTACATACATATTAGGAGATGCTTCCCTCTTAGGGTTGTTTTCTTTGGCAGGCATGTTACCCATGATTGTCGGATTAACTCTTACCCCCATATTAGTAAAAAGGTGGGGAATATATAAAGTAAATCTTATAGGTCGATAGCGTCAATTTACTTTCGGAAATGAATGGAGAGAGTCCACCCGTATGATATGATTAAGATTTATATTGATTACATCATACTACATTTCCTGTAAAGTCGCCATATTCTTTTGTCGTTCCTTTATTGCATTGGTATTTTACGTATAACAATCATAGAACTCAAGGTTTCCCTTCGGCGCAAGCGACCTTGACTTCTCTGCTAGTTATACTGTCTTTTATAATTATGCAATAAATGAATGTTTTTAGGTTTATATGACCTGACTATCTATCAAACTCCTCATTCATTTCATGTTACTTTTTTCTAGTCCTGGAATCACAGCCTGGGTTCTTTCTGCATAATCCCAACCTGACTTTCTTTTTCTTAATTCCTTTATCAATTCTTCTTGTTCTTCTCGATGCTCTTGTTCTTTTTGCTTCTCTTTCTGATATTTCAGTAAGTCGATGACTTTTCCATTGTTATACTTAAAAGCTCTAAATTTAGCCATCTGGTCGCATCCAAATCTACTCCAACCCATTGGACGACTACTCATTCTATCAGATAGCACATGACTA
This sequence comes from Clostridiales bacterium, assembly GCA_012519315.1. Classification (GTDB taxonomy): domain Bacteria; phylum Bacillota; class Clostridia; order Oscillospirales; family CAG-272; genus JAAYQM01. The sequence goes on from JAAYQM010000121.1 coordinate 703, forward strand.
ACCTGGCCTTCAGCACAACATCCCCAACAACCATCTGCATCTTTTACTTTTATTTTTATACCATCCCAATTGTTTAAAAAGTATTTAAGTGCCTTCTTTATATTTTCTTTCTTTTTTCCATCTTCTGTTACATCTAAAATTCTTTTATATATCTCTTTTAAAGCGTCTTTATCTGCAGAATTTAATGCTTCCCATATTTCTTCTTTTCCTTCTTCAGCACTGTCTAATAAAGGTGTTACAGAAGTATTCACATATTTCATCATGTGAAATTTATCTAGTACAAACTTACTGTTTTCGATGTATTCACAACCGGATTTTATCCAAGGGGCTCCATCACCTGCTATATATACTCGTTCCAAGTATTCGGTGTCATATACAGTATCAATATATCTTGCAACTTGATTCCATAATTCTTCATTAGCCTTGCTTCCTACATAAGTACCGCTAAAATACCTTTTACCTATTAACTTATATCTGGGGTTTTCTGATACCTCACCTGACACATTTATGATGTCTTCATAAAGGCATATCAATTTGGGCATAATTGTATTAATCTTATTTCCTCTACTATCTCTAGGAAGGTCGCCTTTTTCCTCCTGAAATTGTGCTGATACATGATCTTCATCAGCTACGATATGAAGATATTTTGCCCTCTTTTTATCTTTAGGTTCTTTAATAGGCATTTCTACAATGGTTCCATGTACAAGGTCTTTAACAGCCTGTTTGCTGATTTCTTCGGTTAAGCTTGCTTTCCTACCACCTTTCATGTAGCTGCTTTCTATTGTTTCTTCTAGTGCGTTTGCAGCTGCTCTAAGAGTTAGTTTTTGGCCTGGCTCAAAACCTAATACTTTATCAAGTAAATATATATACTCATTGGTGCCTTTGGCACAGTAACCGGTACGTTTAAATGTAACTTTTCCCATAACATCTAGTATGGTCTTTTCTTGATTACGGTGTTCAATGGTCCAATGCTTCTTTCTAGAGATACTTTCACGAATTTCGTCATCTAAAAGTTCGTATATTTCTCCTAGTAGATCAGTTCCGAGTTTTAGAACTCGTTCCTGGATTTCTCTAGACAAATCTTCAGCGTCAATTTCACCTATAATAATTTTTCCTACACTTTTTTCGATTTCTTTGATGTCTTTTTCAATAAAATGTTGTATAGTATAATACATAGAGAGCACCTTCCTTTGTTGATTGGTTTTTGTTTTGCAACTTAATCATACCACAAATAGGTGCTCTCTTGTTGTATCTATTTGAAGTATAGACAGCTTATTTAGTAACCGAAGGTAACTTTACGCTATTTTATAGGTCTTTTACTTTCTACGTTTTTTGGTATATTCACGATGATAGCAGGATTTGCAAAGGCTGTACCTTTACTAGTAATTTTTACTGCTTTAAAAGGACTGTTTTCAAGCCCAATGACTGGTACCCTTAATGCTGTTATTGCAGACACAGCACAATATACTTTTTTAAAGGAAGGAAAAAGACTGGAAGGAACTATGTATAGTAGTGCTTCCGTAGGAATTAAAGTAGGTGGAGGTCTAGGTAGTGCTATAGGAGGTTGGTTACTAACCCTTGGAGGATATAATGGTAAATTACAAGTTCAACCTGATGGTGCCTTAA
>JAAYQM010000099.1 GCA_012519315.1 Clostridiales bacterium
AATCCTGATGAATATCTGAATCAGGATGTAAAAATGTCGATGGGCAATAATCGAGCTCCTCGGGATCAGAAAGAGCTTACGACAAGCCTCCGTAAATACATGAAAGGCTTGCAGAAGAAAAAGAATGAAGTTAAGAATTTCTTTCAACATAAACTTGTCAATTACGCAGCATAGAATGAGAAATATTCAATTGCCGGAATAATAAATCAATACATCGAAGATAAAGAAGCGATGTTCCTGGCAATGATCGATGAGAAAAATATCTTTGATGAAGTGCTTTTAAAAAATGGCTTTATGCTTAATTATTCCAAAACGCAGGAAGCTGCTTTTTCAAAGAACAATGTTTTCAGAGTAAAAGACAGTTTCAAAGAATGCCTTATCTGCATGGATATGGCGATTGACAAACAGACTTTGAAAGACTTGGAAGCGCATAAGGAATCAATTTTCATCTGCCTTGAACGGTCGCTTGATACAACTATGAAATGGAATTTGAAACACTTACTTGGCGATAAATTGATTGCGTTTTAATAGGAGTATAGTTTGAAATCTGGGAGAGATGAAAAGTTAGAAAAGCTTGCTTCAACCGTCCAAAAAATGTTGGACGGAAGTCCTGCTATTCTATTGGGTTGTGGTGGGTCAATTCCCTACGGCTTGCCATCAATGAATGATTTATCTACAGAAATTCAAACCCAATTGAATCCTAAATATTCAAGTGATGCAACTTGGCAAGCCTTTCTCGCAGAATTAGAATCAACAAAAAACCTTGAAACCTCTCTTGAAAAAATAGTTTTGAAAGACGAGATACTCCTTGATATAAGATGGTGCGTGTGGAAAATTGTATCGGAAAAAGACCTATCAGCACAGAATTCATTCTTGACTAACAATACGAACCCTGATTTTTCAAACATTCTCAATAAATTCATCCAGCATACTGGGACGACAAATATCATTACCACAAATTATGATAGGATTATTGAATACGCGATAGATTCAGTAGATGGTAAGTGTTGTACCGGTTTTTCTGATGGATATATTCTACGATTCAAGCAATTCCAAAGTCCATCATGCAAAAGAACAGTGAATTTATTCAAAGTCCATGGTTCTATTGATTGGTTTAAGAGGAAAGCCGAACAAACTTTACATTCATATAGATTTTTCAATGCGGCTGTTTTGAAAGATCTATATGTTCCTCAAATTGTAATCCCTGGTAATTCCAAGCACAGAGAAACACATAATGATCCGTTCAGAACTGTAATCGCCAAAGCAGATGAAGCCTTGAGGAGTTCGTGTGGATATTTATGTATCGGTTATGGCTTTAATGATGAACACATCCAGCCAATCATAATTGATGAAAATCGGAACAAAAAAAAGCCTATAGTGATTATTACTAAGGATATTACCCCTAAAATTACTGAGCTTTTTCTTTCCAACGGAACAGAAAACTGTATGGTGATTTCATCGAACAGTGGTAATGGAAGTTTGGTGAATTATCCTAATGGCGAACAGGCTACATTTACTGAAAACTACTGGCGAATAAACGACTTTTACAAACTTTGGTTTGAATAAAGGGAGGATAAAATGGGAATATTTGACTACCAAGATAGCACAACTGAAAAAATAGGAACAGTGGAGAGCGTTGACACTGCAAATATCATTATCAAAATCGACAACGAAGAACTTTTGAAAAAAATGCAGGTGAATCACCTCATTGTCGTTCAAAGTTCAAAGGTTGGCAAGCACCTTATTGCTCTTGTTAATAAGATAATGCGGAATTCTTCAATTGAAGCAATGGATACCGACAATCAGCCGTTATACAAGATTGAAAACGTTGTAAAAGCGACATTAATAGGAACACATGTCGACAAAGAAGGCACGAAAACCAATATCTTTAAGCGAACTCTTGAATCTGTTCCCGAAATAAATTCTGATTGCTATATGCTTGAAGGCGAGCGCCTGACAAGTTTTATGAAGGCAATTTCTCAACTCGCAATAGATGCTAAAAATCCATTAACCCTTGGTAATTATACTCTTGATGAAAAAGCAGAAGCATGGCTTGACGGCAATAAGTTTTTTCAACGCCATGCGGTAATAGTTGGTAGTACAGGCTCAGGAAAATCATGGACAGTGGCAAAGCTACTCGAACAAGTTGCAGACTTACCTTCTGCAAATGCTATCCTGTTCGATATTCATGGGGAATATGCCCCTTTGAAGGAAAAGGGATTCAAGCACTATAAAATTGCAGGGCCAAATGACAAAGCAACAGAGAACATAATTTTCCTACCATACTGGTTGCTAACATACAATGAGATGATTTCTTTGATGTTAGACCGCAGTGATAATAATGCACCAAATCAGGCTATGGCATTTTCAAATGCAGTTATTGAACAGAAACGGAAGGAGTTAGAAAATCTCAAAAAAACGGATGTGCTGGCTAGTTTTACAATTGATAGTCCTGTACCATATAAAATTGAAGATATTTTGAACGATTTTAAGGACAAAGATGCAAAAATGGTTCCTGGTGCTAGGACTGAGAAACAAGGGCCTCTTAATGGTAAGCTCACTAGGTTTATCCAAAGATTAGAATCAAAAACAAATGATAAACGGTTAAATTTTCTATTCAACAGTTCGCCTGAAGTTCTTGCCTATGATTATGTGGAGACAATCTGTAAAAAATTAATGCACTCTAATAGCCTGAAAAAAGATGAGGGTGTAAAAATTATTGATTTTTCTGAAGTCCCTTCGGATGTTCTACCCCTTATGGTAAGTCTCGTTGCCAGATTACTCTTTTCAATTCAACAATGGATACCAAAAGAAGATATTCACCCACTGGCATTATTTTGCGATGAAGCGCATCTGTATTTACCATCAAATACAAATAGTTCAGTTGAAGCTGCAGGGCTTGAAAATTTTGAACGAATTGCAAAAGAAGGGCGCAAGTATGGTATCGGCTTGATAGTGATTAGCCAACGACCAGCTGAGGTAAATCGAACAATACTAAGCCAGAGCAATAACTTTATAGCTATGCGTTTAACAAATGCAGAAGATCAGGCTGTCATAAAAAGACTTCTTCCTGACAGTTTAGGAAATTTCTCGGAATTATTACCTATTCTGGATGTAGGTGAAGCCTTAGTTGTAGGTGATGCGTCTTTGCTACCAAGCAGAATTAAGATTAAAGAACCAAGGCTAAAACCGAATAGTGCCACTATTGATTTTTGGGATGAATGGCAAAAAGATTCAACGAAAGATGTTATTTCAACTGCAATTGAGGCATTAAGGAAACAATCAAAATGATCAGCCTTCCGCCGTCCTGGCTCCAAGCTGGGGAGACGGGCAATTTTTTGATGCAATAGCAGACGCACATGTATGAAAGACGAAAGCCCAAAGACGCCGCCCAAGCACATCACACAACAGCGTGTAGCCAGTTCGGGCGGAGTACCGCCCTCTCCCAAATTGCCTTCGCTAGGCTACGGCAACTTCGGCTACTCGCGAAACGTTGGTGGCCATTATCCCACCGGCTGGGAGCGCTCATCGTGAGCGCAGAATGGGAATAGGATAGATAACAGTCCGGTATTAAATAATACTAATCAAAGTTGAGGTTCAATTGTTTTTATTCGAT